>PSRF01000133.1 GCA_003175865.1 Blastocatellia bacterium | reverse complement strand
GTCGTTCTCGGTGCACGTATTTGCCGAACGTCAACACGTTCAAGACTTGAAACCCAAATTGAGCCTTCTTGCCGTGTTCAAGCGGGACTAATTCTGCTCTTCGATCGCGTTCGATCTTCGCTGGTAAGCCCTGAGGATCTTTGGCGAAGGCAAGGAGGGCATCATACTGTTGTTCGGCAAGGCCAGCCTCTACGTCAAAATCATTTTCGAAGGGATTCAACGAAACGCGCTCCAAACGTTCACCTACTTCCTCTCGCAGCTCTGGGTCGAGGGAGTTAGACAATGAAAGCAACAGTTTTAATTGCGAGTAGGTTTGGAGTCGAGTCGGTTGATTAACATCAATTCCTCTGCGGCCAGTAACGAAGTCGAAGACCGTCCGAGCAAGGAAGTACGGTAGGTTGCCGAATTTTGAGATCGAAAGAATATTGCGAGTAACGTCATTCAAAACACGACGCGACATCTCACGTTTCTTCGGGTTGTATCCGTCGCGGAAATCAACGAGTACCATCGGTATCTTGGGATAGTCGAGGCCATACAGAGCGAGCGGGATCAGTTCAACCGGATGTGCATCTGGTGAATCTTTCGTAGTCGGATGTCCTTCCGAATCGATGTAGCGAGTTGCGACATAACCGTGCCAATCGAGGAGACGCTTATCGGTCCATGGATTCGCGATGTTAAGAAAACGACCGTGGTACTGATCGCGCGGGTGGTTCAATAGATCAGATTTAGATACCCACAACAACGCGTGCGTCGCACTACCGTCGGGCATCACTAGTGGCTCAAAGTAGAGTGATTCTGCCTCTGCTCTTTGTCTTAGTAGCTCCCAGTTGTGTGCTCGGTAATCCTTGGTTGCGGTTGCTTGCTTCGCGTAATAATTCTGCAGGTTGTGATCGTCAACCAAACCACCGAATGTTTTGTTCGTTAACATCAATCGCGCCTGAATCTCTGCCATCTCGGTGTCGGTGAATTCTCGTTCACCTTTGACCGATTGATAGAGAGCAAGCACTGAAAGCGCACGAATGATGTGGGACTTTCGATAATCTCCGAAGTTCTTCTTATACGTATTTGCGGACGCCTTCAACGGAGTGCCGTACGTGTCGAGGAGGATGTTTTGAAGCGCGACCCAAAACAGCTTATTCCAGACGTCCTTTTCTGGTGAAGCCAGGTCGAACGCTGGCGGAGGGACCTTTGTCGCAACAGTTTCTTTGTTTCCGACCCGCGTATAGAAAAAGGGAATCGCAGCAGCGAACCGTTGCGTCATGGTTGGGCGTGTGAAGGTCAACGGCCAAACGTATCGAAGTTTGTCGTTCTCAGGATTATTGTCGCCTAGAGTGTCGCGTAAGATAGACACTAGTGGCACCCAGTTGTCTTTTTCTGCTGACGGAACTCCATCGAGTCTCGCGGCGATTGTTACTAACTCCGATCCTCCCGCAATGGGCACTGACTCCAATTTCAAAATCTGTGAGAGCGGGTCCGGTTCTTTAATTTCCGTCGAAACGATCTTGCTGGCAACGAGCTTTTGCGCAAATGCAACGCGATTGAAGACCGGCAGTAACAGTAGGAGGACTGCCAGGAGGGAACTTAACGTGCCGTGGCACCATGTCGTGGGGATGGTCATTAGCCTCAATCAACAGTCAGTCTGCAGTGATCTCTTTCGACAGATCAGATGTTTTTACTGCATTAGCTAGTCGAAGAATGCCAACTAATTACGACGGAATACGCTTTCAGCTTTTGCGTTCAGCAATCACCGTGCCCCCTTGCGGGACTCTTAAAATATACCATCACTGTAATTGAGGTCGGAGCAATTTTCCTCGCAAACTGTGACAGAATCAGCATTGCAACAATGGATCGGATGCTCGCTGTGCATGAGAAAGTTGCCGTTGGTACAGACGTTATTAGGGTGAGATTGGTTAACTCGAATTAAAAGAGTGTGGCTATTTTGCGGTTGAAGACTGAGGACGTTCAGTTTGTGTCACGCTTTCACCCTCTTTTGGTTGCGGTGGTTGCCAGCCTGAGTGCTCCAGCAGGGCGATACAATAACGGATTGGGACTGCGAAATTAGACGCTTGGTTTTCAGTGAACACAGCAAAGTTGACTCCGATTACGCGGCCAGTTGGACCAAACAAAGGAGCACCAGAACCGCCTTCAGCTGTCCGGGCGTCGTATGCAATTCGTCGGACGTCTAAGTCAGTGATGCTTCCCTGAGTAGTGAGTGGTTGGATTCGCCTGGTCTGAGCGAGATAACCCAGCAGAGCGTCAAGCGAACCATAACGCTGCTGAATGCCACGTGACTCTGCATCGTCAAGTAAAGCCAACAAGCGATCTGGACCAGAGGGGTAGCCCATCATTACCACGGTTTTACCAACGGCAACCGCATCTGGATCAGTCTCCAACGGCAGAATCGGTATGGTTTCCGGAATCTCGGAGATATCAAGCAAGCAAACAGCTAGATCGTCTTTTGCTGCGGCAGTTTTGTACTTCAGTGGAATTGGTTGTGTGTAGTCGGGGAAATACGCGGTGAGTTTTTTGAGTCGCGGCTGACCATGCACACTGTTACCGATGCTCTGGGCTTTGTCGTCTGCGATCCAGGGTTGCACGATGTGACGATTAGTAACAACGTGACCGTTGCCGACATAGAATCCACTGCCGACAAACTCATACTCAGCGATTGCGCCGCGACCGTCCGGCGTTAGTGCAGGCGACTCGTTGTTAGTTTGAACTGCGGAACCATTTTCGTTCACCTGTGTTTCGGGATAACGAAGCGGTCGTCCCGTACCTGCTTCGACGTAATAAAATGAACCAGCGATTAGACAAACCCCACGACCGTAATCGCTGCGCAGCTTTACCGCCAGTGACAAACTTGCCTGTATCTCTCGGTTGGACCGTACGATCTCCGACAACTGATCGCCAGTCTTGGAGACTTGATCCTTGGTCTGTGAGAGTTGCGCTCGTTGATCGTCGATGAGCCGACGGCTGCGCTGAATTTCCTTATACATTGCGAAGCCTAGATACAGAGTTCCGCCAACGAGAGCTACTGCGATGGCCAGGGCAATTAATTTCGTGCTCGGATTTATCTCCCTTACGAGTTCGCGCGTGAATTCTCGAAGAAAAACTTTCGCGTCATCACGTCTGGCGGTCGCGGCAGACTCAATTGCAGCTGCTTCGATGAAGGGCGCGACATGCGTTTCGCGGGTCGACGTCGGAAGAACAGCCGGTAAGGCACGGATAGGGAAGAACTGAAGCACCAGCTCAGAATCAGGTACACGGATTTCATCGCCATCCGAAACGGTATCACCAGGGACCAAACCTGCTCCGTTCTTGGTTGGCGAAAGAGAACTGTCGAATTTGTCAACAAGGTATGCACCGTCATTCCGCACCAATTCGAGCAGTGCTCCATTCATCACGTTCTTCGGTAATGAGGAAGATCGCAGCCGTAAGTCGCAGTTTTCAGCGGTGCCGATTCGGATTCGATCGTTCGTGAGGATCTCAGTGTGTCGGTCGTCACCTGAGGAGATGTGGATAACCAGGCCGGTTGACATAGAACGGTTATTGACTTTGTGCTTCTAGACTAACAAATACGGCGCGCCGTCAACCGCCGACTTACTTGCGGTGAGCGGATAAATTAGCGTCGCAGCGTCATTCTACAATGAAGTTCGACGAAACAGTTAACCTCTTCAACGGAATGCAACTAACGATCTTCGTGCTAGCATAGAGATATGTCTAACGAGAAAACTCCGCGGGAGTTCATCGAAAATTGTGAGGAATTAATCGAACTTGCCCCAGTCGCCGCAGCTCCGATTAGACACCACGTTTTTGTCTGTACAGGGAAGTCCTGCTCCGCTGTCGATAGTGCCGCTGTGAAAGCTGCCTTCGAAGAGGAACTGAAATCTCGGCGAATGCAATTTGGGACCGAGAAGAAGGGTCGCAATCCACAGGGCAGCGTCGTCTTAACTGAATGTGGCTCAGTTGGGTTTTGCGCTATCGGAGCTGCAGTGCTGGTTTATCCGGATGGGATTTGGTATGCACAAGTACGCGCCGAGGATGTGCCAGAGATTGTCGAGGAACACCTGGTGAGAGGGCGACCCGTTGACAGATTAGCCTTATTAAAAGTGCCCGCAGTTGAATGAAGGTGCTAGTCCGCAGCGTTTGCAACTTCTCTCGGCTTCCAACGCAACACGGGCTTCCTCGCAGCCGCAGCTTCATCTAAGCGACCAATTCGAGTGTCGTGAGGAGCATTCAAGACTAGATCGGGATCCTCAACCGCCTCTTTAGCTATTGCCCGCATTGCCGAGATGAATTGATCAAGTTCCTGCCGGCCGACAGATTCAGTCGGCTCAATCAACATTGCTCCTTGAACGATAAGCGGAAAATAGATCGTCATCGGATGAAAGCCGTAATCGATCAGACGCTTGGCGATGTCGAGAGTATGTACGCCCTTGCGACTTTGTCGTTTGTCAGTGAACACCACCTCGTGCATTGGCGGATCATTGAAAGGCTTGTCGAAGTCTGACACGAGACCTTCTGCGATATAGCGCGCATTGAGGACTGCTGCTTCGGTCGCTTCGCGTAATCCGTCATTTCCGTGTGTCAAAGTGTAGGCGAGCGCTCGCAGCATCATCCCGTAGTTTCCAAAGAATGCTTTTACTCGACCGATCGACTTCGGCTGATCGAAGTCGAGTCTGAACGCGCTATCTTCACCTTTGACAATTCGCGGTACAGGAAGAAACGGCTCGAGCTCCTTTGAACAACAGCATGGTCCACACCCTGGACCACCACCACCGTGAGGCGTAGAGAATGTTTTGTGCAGGTTCAGATGGATAACATCAACGCCCATGTCGCCCGGACGTGCTATTCCTACCAACGCATTCATGTTTGCGCCGTCCATGTAAACGAGCCCGCCAGCTTCATGAACGATGTCGCAGATCTGTTTGATATTCTTTTCAAACAGGCCGAGCGTGTTTGGATTCGTCAGCATCAATCCCGCAACGTCGCCTCCCGCGCAAAGCTCGCGCAGGTGATCGAGATCTGTTAGTCCTTCCGAAGTGGATCGAATCGTCTTGACAGAAAAACCGGACAGGTGGGCTGAGGCGGGATTCGTTCCATGTGCCGAGTCGGGAATCAACATTGTTCGACGACTGGCACCGGCTGCTCCATCTCGTGCGTCGATGTGCGCACGAATGATCATGATGCCGGTCATTTCGCCGTGAGCGCCTGCCGCTGGTTGTAGTGAGATACCAGGTAAGCCGGTGATTTCGGCCAGGTGTTGTTGCAATTCGTAAATGACTTCTAGCGCGCCCTGGCAGTCCGCCTCTTCACTTAACGGGTGCAGGTTCGCGAACCCAGGAATTCGTGCCACTCGTTCGTTGAGTCGGGAATTATACTTCATTGTGCATGACCCGAGCGGGTACATGCCAATATCTATTGAGTAGTTCCATGTTGACATCCGTACGAAGTGTCGAATGACATCAACCTCACTCACTTCCGGGACATCTGCAAGATCGTCGTCGCGACGCAGGTTCGCGGGAATGAGCTCGTCCAGGGAAAGTTCGTCAACATCAAGGTGTGGCAGACGATAGCCAACGCGGCCGGGTTGTGAACGTTCAAAAATCAGTTGTTCGTTAGGACTGATATGAGAGGTGACTTTTGTGATTCCGGATGTCATGTCGAGATTACTTTGCGGAGCCCAGGGCTGAAACAAAATCGTCAATCTGTTTCTTGGAGTTGACCTCAGTGACACAAACGAGAAAGTCGTTGCGTCGATCGCTGATGAAACG
>PSRF01000047.1 GCA_003175865.1 Blastocatellia bacterium | reverse complement strand
ATGGTCTAAACAGCGAATTCCTTCGCGAGTTTCAATTCAGCCTTTCGTAACTCGAAACGCCCGCGACCAAGGTTGCAGTCGGGAGCCATGGCCAACACGACGAAGTAGTCTCTGCTCAACAGTCGCATCACCAGAACGGCACTTTCCAGCGACACAACAATTTCTTTGAGACCGCCAAGCCCTGTGTCAGTACCTGCGCGTTGTGCGCCGCGCACTGTCGAGGTGAACTCGGCAGCAGCAACATCAAGGTTGGCATCAATTCCGGCCTCGCCAAGTACCTTTTCTACGGCGATGCCATCTGTTCCCATAATGAGTGCACCGAGGCTTCCCTCGGTGCGCTCAACTACTTCTTCGAGTATTTCCTTAAACATCGTAGCCCTCCAGTTATGGGCGCTGACCGCTCAGCACACCCGGACGAGCAGTGTTGGTGCCAGTCGGGCTGTTCACGGTTGGAGCGCTTAAGAGTTGCGGCTGCGTTGCCGGAGGTGTTTGCTGGGGCACTGGCTGCTGTTGCAGCTGAGTCGGAGTCGGTGTGTTGCTCGGCGGATTACCAAGCGGCACCGGTTGCGGAATCGTAGTGGTCCGTGGTCCGTTGCTGATCGCACCAGCAGTCGGTCGACCTTGATAATCAGGACGATAGATATGCGGCGTGATGAAGAACAGGATCTCGGAGTTTTGGCGCGTTGTTAGCTTGCGCTTGAACATGTTTCCCACAATCGGAATCGAGGCGAGTCCTGGTGTGCGCTGTTGCGACTCACCTTCTGAATCAGCAAGAACACCACCCATTACCGTCGTACCGCCATCTGGAACCAGCACTTCTGATTGCATGCGCTGCGTGTCGATGCCAGGAACGCCACCGACCGCTATGCCCGTATTGAGCGTGTTGTTTTCGATTGTCACGCGCAAGACAACGGTGCCAACGTCAGTGATTTGTGGAGTGATTGAAAGACGTAGTGGAACCGAGACGAACGTTGTGGTGACGACTGCGGTACCACTAGCAGCCTGTGTCGTCTGCACTGGGATCTGTGAACCACTCTCGATCTGTGCGGGACGATTGTTCAATGCAGTGACACGTGGAGTCGCAACTGTCTTCGCCTGACCACGTGATTCGGCCGCGCTAATCAACATACTGATCTGCGACGTCCCAATTAGTCCTGTCGTCAATCCGATGATTGTGCTCGCGGCCGTGGCAGCAAGCGAAGAGGATGGTGGATTCGTACCGGCCAATCCGCCAAACACACCAAACGGCTTGCCTCCGGGCGTTACTGTGCTGCTGCCGCCGGCACCGGCTCCAGTTCCACCGCCTGTACTACCGCCGGCCCCGCCACTACCCGCGCTTTGACTGGTAGATGGTAATGTTGAGATGTTTCCTAAAGCACCGCGATTAAGATTGGCAACACCAAATGACAACTGAGCGCCCAAGTCGCGGCTGAAATTACGTTGCGCAATGACGATTCTAGTTTCGATTTCAACCTGCGGTTCAGGTTGATCGAGAATCGCAACCAACTGTCGAATGGCATCAATGTTTTCTTTAACGTCGGTGATGATCAGTGTGTTACTGCGTCCATCGACTTCGATTGAACCGCGCCGTGAGAGTCTGCGCGAAATGATTGGCAACAAACCTTGATCGCCACTTCCACCGGTAGCATCACCGCCGGCACCACCACTAAAGCTGAGGTTGGTTGAGCCACCCGAAAATGCGCCAGTTGAACCGGCAGCCTGGGCCAACGTGCCCGAAGCACGCGCATAATTAAGACGAATGAATTCTGTCACAAGTGGTGAAGCATCGAGACGCGAGTCGTTAATGACTTTTTGCGTTTCCGCTTCCTTGGCGAGCACGTCGTTCGTAGCAACGCGAAGAATGTTGCCATTGGGTTCGATCCCCAAACGGTTCGCCTTCAACACCGCTTCAAGCGCAACATTCCACGGCACATCCTGAACGTTCACCGTCACCGGAACAGCCTGAACCGATGAATCGATGACGAAGTTAACGCCATACTGCTCAGTGATGTAGTTGAGAATGTCGCGGATGTCGGCGTTGACTACGTTGAGGTTGATTGGCTCGCCAACAAAGCCGGGCTGGCCATACTGTCGTCCCTGATCCGCTTGCCGATCAGTCGAACGCGACATTTGCACAGTCGCGGTCGGAGTCGGGCTCGGTGCAGGCGTTTGCGAAACTGCCTGGTTTACGTTGTCGGCAACAACAGAGTTTTGTGGGGCAGCCATCACGCCCATCGCCGAAAGGCAAATGAGAGCCAGGACGAGCGTGGTCCATTTCATGGCTGAGATTACTCGAGACTGATAATGCATCGTTCCCTCCTTAGGGGACTACCGGACTTGGCCGCCACGCACTACGCTCGATTGCCGGGGCAACTAAAGCGCGCGCCGCACAAACGCGGCATCGTCCTTGGGTTTTTGTCAAAAGGAGCGCTGGAGGCTTCTTCGAAACACACCAGCAACTGGCTAATGCGTTGGTCCTGTTAGACCAACTGCAATGTCGTTTTACGGTTTGGCAGTGGCTACCGACTTTTCGTCTTGCTGTTTCGGCGCCTCAGGTTCTGCAGGTGTGGCAGGTTTTACGGCTGCCATTGCATTGACAGTGTTTGGTTGGCGAAGTGGCTTTAATTCGACTGAACGTTCGCGACGTCCATCCGAATAAACTGTTTCACGGCGGAACACCAGTCGATTGTCTTCAATCGCAACCAACTGACCATCGTAGAAAGGTTCGCCAGGATAGATCACATAGGACAGTTTGATTGGAGTTGCTTCGATGATCGCTGCGTAACCTCTCGGTGTACGTGAAATTCCAACTACTTGAATCTCATTCAACAGCAACGCTGTAGTCGGCTTCGGAGCAGGCATCCTCGCGTTCATTGCCGCAGTTTTCTGTGCTCGGTACTGCTCAATTCGCTCCTGAATGTTGGGCGGTATGACTACTCCACCAATCTTCTTAACTCCTGCACGCGGCGGTTCGTATTTCTTAAATGGATCACGACCGGTGTTGTAGACACGCTTCTTCGAACTCGTCGTGTTCGAGGTGGCTGGCTCCTGAGCCATGAGCACCGATGAGGCCCCAAACGCGGTGAGCAACGCACAACTGGCCAACACGCCTTTGAATCCAAATCCGAGTCTGTTTTTGTTATGCATCATGATTCTTAACTTCCTTGAGTGCCCGGTTATTTGCTGCCCTGCGCTGCTTGTGACGCAGCCGCTGCTACTGCTTGCGTTGCTGCTGCAGGAGCTTGACCACCACCAGCAGGCGCCTTCTGGTTTGGTTGTGACTGCAGTCTTTCCGCAGACACGTAGAACGCAGTTAAATCGAAGCGCGCATCCACGGTTTTGGTCGGCGTCTGTTTGTCAACCTGCTTCAGTTCGAAGTTGGTGATCGAAACGATGCGTTGGTAGTGGGCCAACTGTTCGAAGAAGGCACGCAGCGAGGCAAACGAACTTACGACGTTAACCTCAATCTTCTTGCCGTTGTAGTTTTCCTGCAGCACATCTTCCTTTGGACTAAAACGTGCCAACACCAGTCCGTTAGTGCGTGCACGATCCTGTACCCCCTGCAGAACCATCGTCAGCTCGCGCTGTTCAGGTAGCAATGCTTTCAATTCGGCGTACTCTTCCTCGCGCGACTTGTACATCGCCTTGAACTCGTTGAGTCGCTGTGAAGCGATCTGCGCCTGTGCATTCTTGGGAAGGAGCTGGGCAATCTCTGCTTGCATGGACGCGGTGTCAGTGCGAGTACCTCTCGTAACGAAATACCAGAACCCGGCAAACATAACGCCTGCGACCGCCACAAACGCGACCAATCGCAAATGCCAGGGAAGGGATTGAATCTTGCCGACTTTCATCTGTTTGATCCTCTATAGAAGGTCTACGCCGGAGGTCTTCAGCAAATTACTTCTTCATTGCGACCTGGTTGGTAGGTGGGGTTGCGTTCTGTTGCTGCGGCTTGGCCGAACCGTAGCTGACTCTGACCGTAAAAGCCACGACTTCAGGCTTCGGTGCGTTCGGATCAACTGGACCAGCCATCGCTGTGCTTCCCGCTGGATCTTTCGCAGCTTCTCTCTGCGTCTCAATGAAGAGATTGTTGAAGAGACCCCCCGAGAATTCCAGACTCTGACCAAACTTCGTCACTGTGTATTCGTTTGGAGACTCACCTTTGATTGTGACCTCGCTGTCTTTCTGCTCGATGCTTCTCAGATACAACTCCGGTACGGCATCAAACCGAGCCTTGATCTCGTGCAGTAGTGCACTTGGACCCTGTTGCGACTCACGCAAACGCTTGATGGCGTCAATACGAGCTTGAATCTCATGGGCTTTCTTCTCTAATTCCTGCTGCTCTTTTTGGACGGCCAACATCTGTAGATTAATAGCCCTCTGCCGTGCGAGCTCAGCTTGTGCTGTTTCATGAGCCGACTTGGTACTGACGTATTCATAACCCATCCCGAGCAGCATCAGACCAAACACTGTCAAAGCTAATAAGAGAGTTTGGACGCGAGGACTCGCGACCTTTTCTTCGACTAACGCAGCGCCTTTCGGTTGGTCTGTAACGGATTCGAGTAGATTGATTTTGATCATGCCTCAACTCCTCTCAGGGCGAGACCAACCGCAACTGCCATCTCAGGAACTATCTCGCGCATGTACTCCGGATCAAATTTCTTATCGTCAACGTCGATATGTCGGAACGGATCAAACACTTCGACGGGAATCTCAAAACGGTTCGCGAGATATTCGGCCAGGCCAGGAAGCTTTGAACCTCCACCGGCCAGCAAGATCTTCTGGATACCCTCGTCACCATGTGAAGCGGTCGTGCGATAGAAGTCCATTGTCTTTTTGACTTCCAGCGCAAGAGTGTCGGAAACACTTGCGATGATCGGCTGAATCGGTCGCGGCTCAATTCCTGATGGTAATGGCTGTCCGCGCTTCACAGCTTCAGCTTGTTCAAAACTGAGTCCCAATTCTTTTTGCAGCAGGCTTGTGTAATGACTGCCACCAACTTGTGCGTCTCGAGCGAATACTGAACGAGTTCCTTTAACGATGTTGATGTTCATCGTCGAAGCACCAATATTAAGGAGCGCGACGATCTCGTTGGCTTTCGGCTGGTAGTTGATCTCGTAGCAATTCTGCATCGCGAATGCATCGACATCGATAATCACTGGTTGCTTACCGGCGAGTTGGATCGCTTGTTTGACAGTTGCAATCTTGTCGCTCTTGCAGGCCGCCATTAGCACATGCAACGACTCTGATGAATTGCCAGTGAGTTCGTAATCGAGATTGACATCGGCGATATCGAATGGGATGTGTTCTTCAGCATGCCAACTGAACGACTCTTGCAACTCCGCTTCACTCATCTGTGGCAGCACGATGTTCTTCACGATCACAGAGTGACCACTGACGCCAGCTGCAACTTTGTTTGTCTTGATCTGGTGCTCGCGGAAGATGCTCGAAATGACGTTCGAAACGTTGTTGAGCTCCATTATCTGCCCATCAACGATCGTGTCCTGTTGCAGATTTTCAAAACCAAGATTGAGGAGTTGGAGACCGGCTCCCTTTTTGGCTAGTTCAACTGCCTTAACTGAACTTGAACCAATGTCGAGACCGACAAGGTTTTTCTTTCCCATGCCTTTGGTGAACATAATCAGTTATTCCTCGCAAGGTGCGCCCGCAGTCGGTTGCGTCGACGAAGACGTGCGCGCGCTTTACGGGCGCGGGGCAATCGTCGTTTGACTACTTTGGCAGTGGAGCAATCGGTGGTTCGTTTCAAAGTGTTAGTTCCGGAATCGGTAAGGTGTTTT
>PSRF01000136.1 GCA_003175865.1 Blastocatellia bacterium | reverse complement strand
GGCGTGGCAAGAGCGTGATCGATTGTGCGCAGAGTAATTGGGTTCGAGAGTTGATAGCGGATAGGGTATCGTCGCCGCGGTGAATGTGCGAGATTATTCGATAGTCTAAAATGACTATTATGGAGGACAATTGAGATGAGTTGTTTCGTTGGAGTGTCATGCGTTATCTGGCACAGATATCGACATCTTGTCAATAAGTCGGAAAGCGCAAACTATCTGCTAAGAGCTTTAACCTTCGTCGTTACATTTGTTTTAGGCCTTAGCGTTGCGAGCTTTCACTCAAAGCCTCACTCACTTCGCTCCACTATCCGGAAAATGGGAACCACTGAAGTGTACAAAAATGGCCTCGGATTCTCAGAGAAAGATGTGGAGATCAACTCTGCGCTTGGATACTTTCGGTATAGCTGTTCCAGGGAGTCGAGCGCGGCCGTTGCCGAACAAGATCTGCAAGACCAGTTGCATTTGGTGACCCTTGTTGAGCAGACAGTCGTCTATAGTGATCGAGGAGAGCAAGTTGGACAACGTAAAGTGCTCGAAGATGGTGAGATTCTTTGGACTGAGGGCCCAACACTCCATCGCATTATTGGGCCAACAGTCAGCAGCGCATTGAGTTTTGAGAACTCCCTTAAAGTGCACCAGGACATATATGGTTGTTGGGAAATCCCCCCGTTCGAAACCCATACCCAAACGTCGAGCGGCGGCAAACAATGACTCGCTGGACGGCCAGTCGCTGATTGACGCGTGGCACACGAGTCATCGCGTGACGGTGTATCTCGTTGAGAACCTGCCCACAGAGCTGTGGTCCAAGAATGTTCCCGGTGTTCCGCGCCGTACGGTCAGGATGATCGCTGCACACATTCACAATGCGAGGTGCATGTGGATCAAGATGATTGGCGCACGGCAGGGTGTTGTTGTGCCGAGGAGCGTTAATGGTCGCACGGTGCAACCCTCAGAGTTGTCGCGAGCGCTCGAACGAAGCAGCCGCGGAATGGTTGACCTGATTCATCTCGGAATTGCTCACGGTGGTCGGATTCCCCCTGCTGACTGGCAGAACTTTCCCACAGATCTCGCGCACTTTCTTTGTTACTTCGTGGCCCATGAGGCCCACCATCGTGGGCAGCTAATAATGCTGGCACACCAATTAGGACACCGGCTGCCAAGTGATGTCGCCGGTGGGCTATGGCAGTGGAAGAAGCGCTCTAAAGAGTGAAGTCGCCGACCAACAAAGTTTTTGATCCTCGACAGATTTGTGCCCCGGATGGAAAACCTCGATCACACTTTGCGGAGACCGCGTACTGGCGTCGAATGGACCGCATACCATGAGATTCGACGCAAGGTGCTTTTTGAGAACCGCGGCGACGTTGAATATGTCGAGAACCATCCAGATGAATTCGAACAAAACCACTATCCAATGATCTTGGTCGAGAACAACATGACGATTGGCGTCATTCGCATTGATATAGACGACCACATCGCATGGTTCAGAAGAGTTGCAATTCGCGAGGACCTTCAAAGATGTGGCCATGGTCGTTGTCTCCTTCGCTTGGCGGAATCGTTCGCGCGCGATCAAGGTTGTGACGAAGTGAGATCCAACGTGGCGGCTGACGCCGTTGAATTCTACGAGCGCTGTGGTTACTCACGTGATGTTGTAGGAAATGAATTTGAGAGCGTGCCAATGCGGAAGGAGTTAACTTAAATCTGACACTCGTCAGTTAGTTTCAATCTTCGAAATGACAGGAGGCATGCGATGAAGACGCTAGTAATTGTTGGTTTGATTCTCACATCCGGAGTTGTAGTATCGACGCACCGCGCCAGTTCAAAAAGCGATGAAGCTGAAATCCGACAATTGTGGGAATCATGGGCCAAGGCCTTTCGGACTCACGACATAGAAGGAATCATGGCGATATATGCCCCTGACGTGGTTGCATACGACTTTGTGCCACCGCTTCAATACGCTGGCAAAGACGCATATCGCAAGGACTATGTTGAATTCCTCGCACAGTTCGATGGTCCAATCGAAGTAGAGTTCCGCGATCTGAAAGTGTTCGCAGGCGACAATGTAGGTTACATGCACGCACTCGA
Organism: Blastocatellia bacterium; assembly: GCA_003175865.1. Lineage (GTDB taxonomy): Bacteria > Acidobacteriota > Blastocatellia > Pyrinomonadales > Pyrinomonadaceae > PSRF01. The sequence goes on along the minus strand of PSRF01000136.1, from coordinate 3,759 downwards.
ACACTTCACTGGTAAGCTAAAGAACGGCCAGACATTTGACATGTGGGGCCGTTGCACTAGCGGATTACGGAAGGTTGGCGGGAAATGGTTGGATGCACATGATCACTGCTCGGTGCCGACTGACTTCGATACCGGCAAAGCTGTCATGGATCTCAAGCCGTAAAGGAAGTAATACCAGTTGTACCTTAAATGAAGATCATGCGTACTGAAGTAGAAATGCTCGATCTCATTGTAAGTACTGCAAAGACTGACGACCGGATTCGCGCTGTGATCATGAACGGCTCACGCGTTAACCCCAACGCTCCAAAAGATATCTTTCAGGATTTTGACATCGTTTACTTCGTCACCCACGTTGAGTCCTTCACCAGTGATCACTCGTGGATAGATCGATTTGGTGAGATGTTGATCCAGCAGATGCCGGAAACGATGAAGGCCCCGGCTCCAGTGTGTGATGGCCGTTTTTCTTACCTGATGCAGTTTACTGATGGCAATCGAATTGATCTCACGCTATTTCCAATCAGGAGCCTTAGTGATTTAAGAGGTGACAGTCTGTCGCGATTACTTCTTGATAAGGACGGTGCTGTTGGGCATATTCCTGAGCCAACCGATCGAGACTACATTCCAGAACCGCCTACCGCAAAAGCATTCTTCGACTGTTGTAATGAGTTCTGGTGGGTATGTCCTTACGTGGCGAAAGGGCTATGGCGAGAGGAAATCATTTACGCCAAGTACATGTTGGACCAGATTGTCCGGTCGCAATTGATGATAATGCTCAACTGGTACCTGGGCGCTCAGACGCAGGTCTCAGTTAACCCAGGCAATCATGGCAAATATCTTAAAAAATATCTTGAACCAGAACTCTGGTCCATGCTCGAGAAAACCTATTCGAACGCTCGGTACGACGATACCTGGGACGCGCTCTTTATTATGTGCGACCTATTCAGACGGTCAGCGAAGCGAGTGGCAGTGCACTTTGGTTTTGAATATTTACAACGAGACGATGACAAAGTGACTGCGCACTTGAAACACATTCAAGCATTACCGAAGGACGCGATGGAGATCTATTAGCTGATGCGATACGCCTTTACTATCTTGACCAGTGGGTTGGTTATGGCGCTTGTATTGTTCTTAGGCACTAAACAACCACTGCCACAAAACGATTGGACTGAGCCGTTCCCTGCATTTCGAATTGCGGGAAACCTTTACTACGTCGGAAGCCGTGGCCTTGCGAGTTATTTAATTGCAACTCCAGCAGGTCACATCCTCATAAACAGCGATCTCGAAGCCGACGTTCCGCTGATCCGAGCAAGTGTCGAGTCGCTGGGATTTAAGTTTACTGACATTAAGATTTTGCTAATCAGTCATGCACATTGGGACCACTGTGCGGGTAGTTCGATGATCAAGCAACTAACGGGAGCGAAGTACATGGTGATGGATGCGGATGTTCACGTTGTCGAATCTGGAGGCAAGAGCGATTTTCAGTACAGTACCGATCCGTCAACACTCTATGCGCCGACAAAAGTTGATCGTGTGTTGCACGATGGTGATGAGGTGAAACTTGGAGGATCCGTGCTTACAGCTCATCTGACGCCAGGACACACGAAGGGTTGCACCACTTGGACCATGAAGGTGAATGATAATGGCAAGACTCGCAACGTTGTGATTGTTGGAAGTCCAAATGTAAACCCTGGTTACAAGCTAGTCGGCAATTCGCTCTATCCAAAGATCAGCGAAGACTATGAGCAGGGATTCCGAGTCTTGAAATCGTTGCAGTGCGATTATTTTCTCGGAGCGCACGGAAGCTACTACGGCATGGAAGCGAAGTACGCGAAGTGGAAGGCTGGTGATGCGAATGCCTTTATTGATCCTGAGGGCTACAAAGCTTACGTGTCAGAAAGAGAGGAAACGTTCCGGAAAGAGCTGGCCAAGCAAAAGGCTACTGCGGGAAGTAATGTCCGATAAGCTCTAGAACGCTGCAAAAATCAGATAATGGCAGTCAGGAAGGGTGACTTGCCCCCCGCTTCAACTCGATTTTATGCTCTACTTTGAAAGCATTCTCAGCTGAGTCGGGGCAAACCGCCCTTCCTGACTGCGCATTTTTTGCTCGAATTTACTGTGAGAATTAATGGACATTCCGACTTTCAAATATCATCCCGATCCGCTGGCGACAGGTAGTATCGAACGATCTGAACAAACTTGTCTCGTGTGTGGTCAGGCACGAGGATTCATTTATACGGGAGCGATTTACGCCGAAGACGATCTCGACGATTCGATTTGTCCATGGTGTATCGCCGACGGAACTGCACACGAAAAGTTCAACGCAGAATTTGTCGACGCAGCAGGCGTAGGCGGGTACGGTCTTTGGGAGCCTGTTCCCGATGAGATTGTTGCTGAGGTTGCTTACCGAACACCTGGCTTTACTGGTTGGCAGCAGGAAAAATGGTTCACGCACTGTGGAGATGCTGGACAGTTCCTCGGCAGAGCGGGACACGATGAGATCTCGGCACTTGGTCCTGACGCAATTGCCGCTATTAAGGAGGAAATAGGCTTCGACGGTGAAGAGTGGGATGATTATTTTGAGTCACTGGATAAGGATGGTGAGCCAACCGCGTATATGTTCAAGTGTCGACACTGCGGTGCGATAGGCGGGTATTCAGATTTTACTTAGTCACATATTCATTCAGAGTCAAGAATCGATGAGATAGTGAACCAAAAACAATTGCTAGAAAATATTGGAAGAGATGAGGTCAGTACCACCTCTCGATAGTTGCCAACGTGATGTCTCGATGTGTGAAGCTTGTTTTCGTTTTGCTTGTGGCTTCGCCATTAGCCGCGGCTCAATCTCTTCCTGAGTGGTATCGCGTCTACACATTCGACGACAGCTTTATCGATATGAACACATCTATCGTGACGCCCATCACCAGCGATGTGAATCGCGTAAGGTTCCGATGGACATTCGAACAGATGCAGTCGTTAGGTAAAGAATTGGGATCCAAATACCAGAGTAGGTTAGAAGTGACGGAGCTCAATTGCTCTGCGCATCAGTATCGTCTTTACCACCTGACATTTCTCGATGCTACGGGAAATATTGTTCGTATCGATGATACGCCTGGTGATTGGCGAAGCGTGGTGTCTGGCAGCATGATGGAGAAGCTGTTTGTGCCTGGCTGTGAGTTGATTACAACGAAGACCCGACGGCTTTTACCATCAACTGACACAAGCGAGACGAAGGAACTTGAGAGGGCCGCTCGTTACGCTTATGACTTTGTTCAGCACCTGGAAAGGCAAAAAGATTTCAAACCGGTGATCGAAAAGTTTTTCGTCGACGACTATCTAACTCGTTATCTTGGAGACAACCGCAATCGTTGGTTCCTCAATCTCAGCAACGCCACAGCAGCTAAAGTGACTCGCGAAGAACTCCAGCGATTTTATGTGGCAATGATGAACGCAGGATATTTGAGTTCCGTGTATTTGATGAGCGAGTTGAATTCTGATTCTGAGGAGCCGGCAAAACCAGAAAGACTCCTCCCGCCCGATGTTTGGCGATTAGTTAAGAGTCATCCGTATACCCTTCGTTACAAAACGCGAGAAGGTAACTATGATTTCTTGTCAGAGGAGATAAACGACGCTCAGCAATTACGGGGTTATACAGACCTTTTGGAAAAAATTGCGTCATTGATGCGGCAGCACATCAGGATGCTTGATGCTGTAGGCCTGCGAAATTACAAGACAATACTGGCAGACGTTGATGGACCAACC
>PSRF01000410.1 GCA_003175865.1 Blastocatellia bacterium | reverse complement strand
ACTGAGCAACTCTAATTCTCTCGGGAGGAATTATGTCTCTTCGTAGCCTCGAACTGCGATTGGCATTTGTAGCGTTGACCGTGCTGGCAATGCTCAATCCACGGCTTGCCTATGGGGCTAAAGTGGAGTCGGGGTCGGATGTCACACCTCAAGCGTATTTCAGTGAGCCAGCACTCTCTCCAGATCGCAAAGAGATCGCATTTGTTTCTGGAGGAGACATTTGGACGGTAAGCGCAATGGGAGGAGTGGCTTCGCTGCTCGTGTCTCATCCAGCTACCGAGTCTCGCCCGATGTACTCCCCTGATGGAAAGCAGTTGGCGTTTGTTTCGACGCGTACTGGCAACGGAGACATCTATGTGTTGACGTTGGCGACTGGAGATTTACGACGCGTCACATTTGACGATGCATTGGATCAGCTGGATGGCTGGTCACGGGATGGTCAGTGGATCTATTTCTCGTCAACGAGCCGGGACATTGGCGGACTGAATGATTTGTATCGTGTCAACCTCGCCGGTGGTACACCGATGCAAGTTAGTGCTGATCGGTACACTAATGAATATTTTGGTGCACCAGCGCCTGATGGTAGTTCCGTTGCATTCACTGCACGTGGTATCGCATCAGGCCAATGGTGGCGCAAGGGACATAGCCACATCGACGAATCTGAAATATGGCTGTTGCGCAATCTTGAGAGTGGTAATGCTACGTACGAACGGATCACTCAACCTGGTGGCGCAAAGGAAATGTGGCCCATGTGGAGTTTGGACGGTAGGAGTCTGTTTTATGTTTCAGATCGCGCGGATGGAAACAGAGTAGGAACACAAAACATTTGGACCACGAACCCTGGCAAAGCAACCTATCGACGCCTATCAAACTTTACTGAGGGACGAGTTCTGTGGCCGAGTATTTCCTACGATGGTCGAGAAATAGTTTTCGAACATGACTTTCACATTTGGAAACTCGACACGGAAAGTGGAAAAGCTGCGGAAGTTCAGCTCACCCGTCGAGGCGCTGCAGCCGGTCCAGCTGTCGAACACCTGCGATTGACTGATCAGATCAGCGAGTTGCAGTTGTCACCTGATGGAAAGAAGATCGCGTTTGTGATTCGAGGTGAGGTCTTCGCGGCCTCCGCGAGTGAGGGTGGCGATGCGGCTCGAGTCTCCTCAACACCGGCCGAAGAGTCGCAGGTTACATGGTCACCGGACAGCAGGCATTTGGCGTATGTGTCTGATCGGGATGGCACACCACACATTTTCTACTACGACTTCAGCAACAGCAGCGAAACTCAGTTGACGTCAGACGCAGCTGACGATTCAACCCCAATATTCTCGCCAGACGGAAAATCGCTGGCTTTCCTGCGCGGCACGAGAGAGCTGCGAGTCTTGGATTTGAAAGCGAAGAAAGAGCGGGTGGTTGCGTCTGGGACGTTTGAACGCGCGCCACTCATTTCTGATAGGCCATTTGTTTGGTCTCCTGATAGCAAGTGGATTGCATATGTCCCTCTCGGCGAAAGACAATTCAAGAACGTTTACATCACTTCCGTCGATAATGGTTCATCAAAACCGGCGACTTTTCTCGCCAACGTCTTTAGTAATTCGCTGTCATGGAGTCCGGACGGCACGTTTCTTTTGTTTGACACTGGTCAGCGGACCGAGACTTTTCAGCTTGCGCGAGTTGACTTGATCCCGCGGACGCCGCGTTATCGCGAGGACCAGTTTCGCGATCTATTCAAAGAAGAGACACCACGTAGTTTGACATCGGTGACGCGATCGACCGAAGCACCGAGAGAGTCGGTCGCGCCTTCTGCGACACCAAGTGCATCACCGAGTACCAGCCCGGAAGATAAAAAGCCGACTACGAAGCCAGTACAAGTTGTCTTTGATGATATTCGCAAGCGCTTGAGTCTTCTGCCCGTAGGGGTGGATGTTAACTATCAGGCCATAAGTCCTGATGGCAAATCGTTGGTGATGATTGCTAATGTTGCGAACCAATCGAACCTTTATCTGTACCCACTGGACGAACTTGCGCGTGAGCCCGCCGTCGCGAAGCAGTTAACGGCAACTGCTGGATTTAAGTCATCCGCACAGTTTTCCCCCGATAACAAAGAGATCTTCTACCTTGAAAATGGTCGTATTGGAGTCGTGAGTTTAGATGGTCGAACGCGATCGTTGAGCGTTACGGCGGAAATGGATGTGGATTTTTCGCGCGAGAAGATGGAGGTGTTTCATCAGGCGTGGTCATACTTGCGTGACTTCTTCTACGACTCAAACTACCACAGCGCAAACTGGCAAGAGGTCAAGACAACTTATGAGCCGCTCGTCGCGGGCGCGCGAACTTCCGACGAATTACGACGTCTGCTGCAGTTAATGGTGGGCGAATTAAACGCCTCGCATCTTGGAGCCAGCGCGCCCGCTTCCGTTACTCAGGCTACAACTGGGCGATTAGGTTTGCGCTTCGATCGCCGTGAGTATGAAAACAACGGGCGTTTGCGTGTCACTGAAGTAATTGCACTCAGTCCCGCCTCATTGGCCGGCACAGTGAAGACTGGAGATTACATCGTCGCCGTGGACGGTCGCGCGATCGACCAACACACAAATCTTGACGATCAACTCAATTACAAGATCGGAAGAAGGGTAACGTTGACAGTAGCATCCAATGCAGATGGAGCAGGAAAGCGCGAAGTAGTAGTCAGGCCAGTCAACGGCCCAACGGAGCGCGCGCTACTTTATCGACAATGGGTTGAACGCAATCGCGAGTATGTAGCGCGGATTAGCAATGGCCGTCTCGGTTACGTTCATATGTTCGATATGGGATCGGGGTCGCTCAACCAACTTTACATTGATCTAGACGCAGAGAACCAGGCTCGCGACGGTGTTGTAGTCGATATCCGAAACAACAGTGGCGGTTTCGTTAACGTATACGCCATCGATGTGTTGGCACGCCGTGGCTATTTGACTATGACGCTTCGGGGTCTAAGAGGAGCGCCAGCTCGAACTGTTCTTGGTCAAAGATCACTCGACCGCCCGACAATTCTCGTAACCAATCAGCACTCCCTTTCTGACGCGGAGGATTTTACAGAAGGCTATCGGACGTTGAGGCTGGGACAAGTTGTTGGTGAGCCAACTGCCGGTTGGATCATCTACACATGGAATCAGTCGTTGATTGATGGAACGATCCTGCGTTTGCCCCGCATGAGGATCACTGCCAACGACGGCACTGACATGGAGTTGCATCCTCGGCCAGTCGATGTTGAGGTGACACGGCCAATTGGTGAAACCTTAACTGATCGTGATTCGCAGCTCGATACGGCGGTACGGGTGTTACTAAAACAACTGGGTTCGCCACAGACTACAGGGAATTAATCAGTCGTCTAAATCTGCGGTTGTTATTCCCGACCAAATCGCAAGGAAACAGAGGGCGCAGAGGAACTAGAAAAGTACTCATCGCTTCTATTCCATAGACAAGCGAAAATCTTTCCACTAGTCTCAGGCCAATTCAGATCACAGGAGGAAATGTCATGGGGTTGAGTCAATCAATGCTGCCGGAATTTGATCACGAGATGGCGAATACTCGAAAGACGCTTGAACGAGTACCTGACGAGAAGTTTGATTGGAAACCGCACGATAAATCGTTTCCAATGGGAAAACTCGCGTCTCACCTGGCGAATTTGCCAAACTGGGCCAATGTGACAATCGGGATGGATGAATTCGATATGGCGCCTGACGGCCAGCCTGTGAAGACTCCTGAGTGTCGCAGCACAAGCGAGGTTCTTGAAACCTTCGATAAAAACGTTACCGCGGCACGAGCTGCGATCGCTGCCGTTAGCGACGACACATTGTTCGCGCCGTGGTCTCTGCTTTCAAATGGCAACAAGATACTGTCATTACCGAGAGTCGCAGTGCTTCGCAGCTTTGTTATGAATCACATCATTCACCATCGAGCGCAGCTAGGTGTCTATTTACGATTGAATGATGTTCCGGTGCCGTCTATCTACGGTCCATCCGCTGATGAGAATATGTAAACCGCGTGAAGGTTTGAGGGATAGAACAGAAAAAGGGGCGGTCACGATGTGCCGCCCCGTATTGTGAAATCAACTGTTACGACAAGCTAAAGCTTATCGGACATTAAAAGAGTTCGAACTTGATCGTCAGATATTTCTTTGGATTCTGGCGGAAGTCGTAAATCATCTTGACACCTTCGGACGAGAGTTGATTGACGTTTGAGTAGAGAGTGTCGTCAGTCATCAGCTTCCCGATTGTACCTTCGCCGCGCTGTGCCGCAGCGACCATGTTGTCGATGCGCTCCGCCGTCGTGTTGAAGCGAGCGATTGCCGCGCGAGCGTCGTTGTAGATCTGCTCGTCTTTGATCAAGCGACCGAGTGTTCCGTGTCCGGTGTTGATTTCAGTGACCATCGCATTGATTTGATCGACCGAGCGGTCCAGTTTATCTGCTGTCCGGTTAAGCCGATTGTAGAATTCATCATCGGTGAGAAGCTTGCCTGCAGTACCTCGACCCGCGCGAAGATCGGCTGCAATGGCACGAAGCTGGACTGCGATGTCATTCGCATTGTTGTAAAGGGCGGGATCATTCAGAAATTTTCCAGCGGATCCATTTCCAGATCTCACCTGGCGCATTACGTCTTCAGTTTCACGAATGGTTGCGTTCAAATTGTTGTAGAGCGACTCATCATTGAAGAGACGACCGACTGTACCCTTGCCGTCTTTAACGTCACGAACAATCCCGCTGATTTCATCAGACAACTTGCTCAAACGTTGTGCGAGTTCGGTACCTGACGTCGCAAAGTCGTTAACAGTATTTGAAGACGAGGACGGCAGGATCGCATTGTCGCTTACGGGCTGACCAACTGACGTACCTGGCGTGATGTTGATTAACATCTCATTGCCCAGCAGACTGGGAGAACCTTGTTGCGCCGTGGAATCGGAACGAATTCTTTGGTTCGCCGGTTGACCATCGATTTTTGAATCAATTGTCATGAGCACTTCAACACGAGGGGCATTCGGTGAATCCGAAGGAGGAAGCAGTGCGATTTTCTCAACCTTACCAACACGAACACCGGCAAGCCGTACTTCCGATCCTTCACGTAACCCTTGTGCATCGCTGAACCGGGCGCGCAGGTGTAGTTTCTTACTAAAAGGATTGATGTCGCCCGATGCATTCAGAACGAGAAAGATCAGGATGGCGATGGCCACGAGCACAAAGATTCCGACACGCACCTGGCTCAGAGATACGCTCTTGTTTGATCGAGGCATAACGTCCTTTCTCAGTGTCCTCTCAGAAACTTCTGGATGTATGGATCTTCTGCCCTGCGCAAACTTTCGTCTGTGCCGCTGAAGATAATTTCGCCCTGGCGCATCATCATAACTTTGCTATTGATAAGGCATAGACGCTCACCCTCGCGCTCGAAAATTACTCGTCCTTCATCATCTACCACCGCATATTCAGAGCAGAGATAGTCGAGGTTGTTCATCTCATGTGTGACGAATATGGACGACACGTCCTCGAGATCGCGCAGTTTCATTGCGAGTTCACAAATCGTCCGAGCTGTTGGCGGATCTAACCCAGCAGTTGGTTCATCGAATAAGACGATCTTCGGGTCACCGATCAGCGCGCGAGCAATACCGACCCTACGACGCATACCGCCAGACAATTCAATGGGCATCTTGTCGATGGCATCTTCGAGGTTTACGAAGCGCAGCATTCTGCGAACTTCCGGTTCGACTTCCTCTTCCGGGACTCCTTGTTCGTGAAGTCTGTACGCAACGTTCTCGTAGACGGATAGTGAATCGAACAGGGCTCCTTCCTGAAACACCATGCCGATCTTCTTCCTGACACGCATCATCTGAGCTTCGGAATAGTCAGTGATGTCTTCGCCATTTACCAAAACTCGACCGCTATCAGGCTTTAACAGGCCTAATACCAGCTTGATGATTGTGGATTTGCCGCCACCGGATCCGCCCAAAATGATTTTGGTTTCACCCTTCATCACCTTGAAGCTGAGTTTGTTGAGAATCACACGATCGTCGAACGCCAAAAGAACGTCGCGGAACTCGATGGAGGGTATGGCGCGATCGCGGTCATCTACTTCATGGAAAGTAGATTCTGCAGCGTTTTCGCTAATACTAGCTTCTGTACTAGCTTCTGATGTGTTGATAATTGAAGACATTCGTAACTTGGAGGCAGCTTATTGGGTCCCTAGGATAACCTGAAGCGCTTTCGCGAGAAAATAGTCGGCAATAATCACAATGATCGAAGCATTTACTACTGCCCGAGTTGTCGACCGTCCGACGCCCACGGTTCCTCCCTCGGTGCTGAGACCCTGACGACAGGCAATAGTCCCAATAATCAGGGAAAACACGATTGGTTTGACTACACCTCCGATCAGATCGTCTGTTGTGATGCCGTCACGGACAGCGCTTATGAAGACACTCGAAGAAACTGAATAAAGCGCTACGGCAGTAACCCAGCCACCAAAGATCCCGAGCACATCCGCGAGTACAGTCAGTAGCGGCAGACTAACAAGAAGCGCAAACAGGCGCGGTGCAACAAGCTTCCTGACGGGATCGGTACCAAGCGCCCGCATGGCGTCGATCTGTTGAGAAACAACCATCGAACCTAACTCTGCGGAGATGGCGGAACCAACTCGACCAGTCACCATCAATGCGCAGAGTACAGGACCGAGCTCTCGCACTAAGGAGACGGCGACCAGGTATCCGGTTTGCGATTGCGCACCGTAGCTCTTGAGAGTTGGGAACGTTTGTACGGTTAAGACGCCGCCTGTAAAAAATCCCGTCAAGATAATGATTGTCAACGAGCCAACACCTATTGCATCCATTTGTGCAATGGTTTCGGAAATGTAGCGGGGCCGCTTCAGGACGCCGCGGATTGCACGCGCGGCTAGCAGCGTCGTCTCCTGCAATTCAAGCAGAACGCGCGTAGCGAAGTTCATCGGAGAGCGATATGCAAGTTCTTCAGTTTATGCGGTAAAGCGTTTTGATTAAGTCGACCGTGGCGTAAAGCGGAAACCCAATTGTGACTCTGGTTCGAGCCGGGTTCAAGACCCTGATCTGTGATTATCAGCAAAGGAACGAGCGCCTATCATGCGCAAAACAGGAGGAACGCGTCAAGTTTGAAGTTTGCAAACGTGTTTTGTGATTATAGCTTTCACTCCAGCCGGGGAA
>PSRF01000372.1 GCA_003175865.1 Blastocatellia bacterium | reverse complement strand
AGGCGCAGAGAACGCAGAGGGGGATCGCAAAGAAGAGATCAAGTACCTGATCTGTTTTACAATGCGCAATCATTACTACTCAATCAATAAAGGACTAACCAAATGATCAATCGACCGCTCCTTCTCAAAGTTGTTGTCGCTTCAATCATCATCGCCCTGTGCGGAAACATTCTGCCAAGCCTCAGTCAAACAAAGACGCTGCCAAGTGAAACTCCACAGAAGTTCGAGCCCACGAACTACGGTTTCGACTACACACGTCGCGAAGTCATGATACCCATGCGTGATGGCGTCAAACTACACACCGTCATTCTCGTGCCCAAAGGCGCGAAGAATGCGCCGATACTTCTCACTCGCACCCCTTACAACGCAACAGACCTCACAACACACTCAAACAGCTCGCATCTCGCACCTAGTCTCGAAGGCTACGATAACGCCACCGACGTCATCGTTGAGGGTGGTTACATCCGTGTTGTTCAGGACATCCGCGGCAAGTACGGTTCAGAAGGCGACTACGTGATGAATCGACCGATTATGGGTCCTCAGAATCCAACTAATGTCGATCACGCGACCGATACTTACGACACGATCGACTGGCTTGTTAAAAACATTCCTGAAACAAATGGACGCGTCGGTATTCTTGGAATTTCTTACGATGGCTTCCTGCCTTTGATGGCACTCATCAATCCACACCCTGCGTTGAAAGTCTCAGTGCCGATGAACCCAATGGTTGATGGGTGGATCGGCGACGACTGGTTTCACAACGGTGCTTTTCGACAGCAAGGAATGCCTTACATTTATGACCAGGAAGCTACTCGCGCAAACGAAATCAAATGGTGGACCAGTCACCATGATGATTACGACATGTTCATGGAAGCAGGTTCAGCCGGAGAACTCGGTCGTCGTCGCGGACTCGAACAGGTAGGCTTCTGGCGCAAGATACTTGAGCACCCAGCCTATGATGCGTTTTGGCAGGATCAAGCCGTCGACAAAATACTTGGCGCACAACCATTGAAAGTCCCTGTCATGTTGGTCCACAGCCTTTGGGATCAGGAAGACATCTATGGTGATATTGCCGTTTACAAACAGATCAAACCGAAAGACACAAACAACGATAAAGTCTTCCTCGTTCTTGGTCCATGGCATCACGGCCAGGAGATTCGTGAAGGCAGTGCTTTAGGTGCAATCAAATTCAAGAGTGACACCGCACGATATTTCCGCCAGGAAATTTTGCGACCGTTTCTCGATCATTTTCTGAAGAGCGACGCTCCGAAAATGGATATTGCCCCAGTCACGGCATTCGAAACAGGAACAAACAAATGGTTGCGGTTAGATTCATGGCCCGCCGGTTGTCCAACTGGCTGCACACTGAAACCAACTCCGCTTTATCTGACTTCCGGCTTGAAAGCAGGGTTTGCATCGCCAAGAGCGGGCGATTCAGAATTTGACGAATACATCTCTGACCCGTCAAAGCCTGTCCCTTTTCGAGCGAGACCGATCGACGGATCTACATGGAGATTGTGGCTGGTAGACGATCAGCGGGAACAATCCGGTCGTCCGGACGTGATCTCATTTACGTCGGACGTGGTGACACAGCCCGTGAAGATTAGTGGACAGCCAATCGTTAACATCATTGCTTCCACGACCGGCACTGATTCGGATTGGGTCGTGAAGGTGATCGATCTGTATCCTGACGAAGTTGCTGCCCAACCGGAAATGGGTGGATACCAATTGATGATTTCCGCCGACATTTTGCGTGGCCGCTATCGTGAGGGTTTCGAGACTGCAAAACCCATTGCGGCGAATACGCCTGTGCTTTACAAGTTTGCGCTACCGACGGCCAATCATGTTTTTCTTCCGGGCCATCGCATCATGGTACAGATTCAATCGAGTTGGTTTCCGCTTTATGATCGTAACCCGCAGACGTTTGTGCAAAGTATCTTCTGGGCCAAGCCCGAGGATTACAAGACAGCGACGCAACGCATTTATCACTCAACGAGCCATGCTAGTTTTATCGAATTGCCACTAGTGACCAAGTGAATTAGTGATAACTTTCGAGTGCTGTAAATTTCGAACAGGGGGGGACGACCAAATGACAGAAGAACAGGCGATCCGAAATCTCGTGAAAACATGGATGGCGGCATCAGCAAAGGGAGACACATCGACCGTACTTACACTAATGGACGACGACGTTGTATTTCTGGTTCCAGGTCAAGAGCCGATGCGTGGCCGCGATGCTTTTGCTAAATCCTTCGAGGCTATGAGTGCGCAAAACCTCCACATGGAAGGCCATGTTGACTTCAAGGAGATTGAAGTTATCGATGATTGGGCGTATTGCTGGAATCAACTCGAAGTAAGCATCAGGCCCGGAAACGGACCAGCAATGCGGCGCGAAGGGTATACGTTATCGATTCTTCGCAAACGCAATGGCAAATGGCTCTTATTTCGTGATGCGAACCTGCTCGGTTCGCCGGTTAAGGAGGAATAGTGGCAGAACCCAAGACGAAGCAAACAATGGACAGTGTTGCAGCTTTTATCAGCAAGATTCCTGACGAAGCCAGGCAACGAGACTGTCTTGCTGTAGCGAAGATGATGGAAGAGATAACGGGTCATGAGCCGAAAATGTGGGGATCGAGCATCGTCGGCTTTGACAGTTATCATTACAAGTACGCTAGCGGACGCGAGGGCGACTCGCCCGTGGTTGCATTCTCACCGCGCAAGGGAAGCTTAACTCTCTATCTGATGGGTGTCTTCGATAATCATGAGGAGTTGATGAAGAAGCTCGGCAAATACACGAATGCCAAGGGGTGTTTGTACATCAAGAGTCTGTCCGATGTGCACGCGCCCACCTTGAAGAAACTAATTCGCGAATCAGTGAAGTACGTAAAGAAAACCTACCCCTGATGCTGGGACCGAGCTGGGAACGCAGGCGTCCTTGCCTGCGTACCTACATTTTTATAATCAAGATTGGAATTACATTGAGACATGCAGGCGAGGACGCCTGCGCTCCCAGCAGTGCGGTTCCAGGAACTATTGTTTCTTGATGACTGCTCCAGTCGTCTTATCGAGTTCTATTTGCCTTCCCTCTTCTTTATCTTCATGAAGTACAACCCGATCCGAGGTCAAGACTGGGGACTGAAACTCAGACAACTTCTCCTGATCAAATTCATTCTGCTGCCACACATACTTTCCGGTATTGAGATCAATCCTCGCAGCGAAACTCGACGCAGTCAGGTAAGCACTATCGCCATCAAGAACCGCAGGTCCCAGATTCATCGCGCTCACCGCGAGTAGCCACTTCAATTTGACGAGCTTTTGGTCCATCCGTAGAAAATAGGCCCAGTCAGAACGACCGTCAGTCACTTCGTACAGCAATAACAGATCGTTTCCTTCATCAGCAAAGTACACGCGTTCAAGTCGTGCTCCTGGCCCCATCTTAAGATCGAAGTTGCGTCGCATGACTTTGACCGCATAACTTTCACCATGACCATCATGCCTGATCGCGTAGTTTCGTTCTGCAGTGGCAAAGACAAAAAATGAGCGCGCATTCGCCTCGCCGATTCGGTCTACGCGCTCGAAGGACTTCGCCGGTTCGGTCCCGCTGGGCGTCTGTCCCGCCACCGTGGCAGACACTAAGACCCAAAGGACCAGCAACACCGATTTTAGCTTCATTTTGATTACTCCTCTTGCGGGGCGGTGAGGTATTGTTAGTGTACCGGATTTAAGCCCCAGACCAACAGGAAATTCTCGATGGATGACGATCTTCAAAAAAGTTACGACATCGTCGCAGGCTACTACGCAGCCGAGTTCCAAGCCGAACTGGAACACAAACCGTTCGACCGCAAGATGCTCGACTGGTTGATCGAAAAAGTAGCTGATGGGGCCATTATCTGCGACATGGGATGTGGCCCTGGCCAAATTGCTCGTTACCTGAGGGATCGCCGGGCCGAGACCTGCGGTATCGATCTTTCAAACGGAATGGTTAGACAAGCCTCTCGGCTGAATCCCGATATCATTTTCGACCAGGGCGACATGCGCGCATTAACAAGGGTTGCGGAGAACTCCTTCGGCGGTATCGCAGCGTTTTATTCCATCATTCACATCCAACGAAGTTCGCTGGTCAACGTGTTTCGTGAATTTCATCGTGTGCTCAAACCTGCAGGTGTGTTGTTGTTGACGTTTCATATCGGCAAGGAGCAAGTACACCGGGACGAATGGTGGGGAAAGAAAGTATCAATAAACTTTCTATTCTTTGAAACTGCGGAAATCAAGCGTTGCCTCCTGGAAGGTGGATTTCAACTGAGCGAAGTGATCGAACGTGATCCGTATCCTGAAGTCGAGTATCAAAGCCGAAGGGCTTATATCTTTGCCACAAAAACCTAAGTTTGTTCAGAGAAAGGAGCGGTGAGAAGTCACACTATTATGGCTGACTTGGATTATCTCTTCCCGATCAAATCCTCAAGTTCTAAGGTTTTTAACGCGATCGCGACACCAGAAGGTCTGAATAGCTGGTGGACCAAAACTTGTTCTGGTTCTCCGATCGAGGGCAATGAATATGAGTTAGGATTCGGGTCCGGATATCAGTGGCGTGCGCGAGTGGCCCGTGCGACTCCTCCTTCAGATTTTGAACTCTTAATCACTGAAGCAGATGCTGACTGGCAAGGCAGTCGGTTGGTGTTTCGTTTGTCTGACAGCAATGGAGTCACGAACGTGCAATTCCAACATCTTGGATGGCCAACTGAGAACGAACACTTCCGCATCTCCTGTTATTGTTGGGCAATGTACTTGCGATTGCTGAGACGTTATGTTGAGTTTGGCGAAAGGGTGGCTTATGAGGATCGCCTGGACGTTTAGTTGTTACCGCAGATTATTCCTATGTCTTGCGCTCGTATGTTCAGTCACTCAAACGTCACTAGTGGGCGTACAGCGATCCCTCTCGCTTCGAGGAGTTATCTCAGACAAGAATCATGCACGTGTTGCAAGCGCGACCATCACAATTGACGGAACCGGCACTCACCGGCAGCTTACGTCAGACGAAACTGGGAGTTTTCAAGAGCAGTTGCCGGAAGGTGTCTATCGCGTGGTGGTGAGCGCTCCTGGTTTCAAGCAGTACATCATCGAGTCACTGCGAGTCGCTCCAAATACCCGCAACGTGCTCAATATTCAG
>PSRF01000420.1 GCA_003175865.1 Blastocatellia bacterium | reverse complement strand
GCCTGACTAAACTCTCCAGCCTCTTCAAATTCCTTCGCAAGTTGACACTGATTCAATACCTCATTAGCCCCGACCGTTTGGGGCTGATCTCTATATATCGATGTATGCAATCCCATATTAGGACTCCACTTTTTAGTATCCGCAAGGAACCTTGCAAGCCTCTCAATAGACGGATATTATCGACCTGTCAACCAAATGTCTACTTGGTTTGCACCCACCTTACGGGCTTTTAACGACTCAATCTGAGGAGAGACCGAAAATGTACCGTGCCAAGACCTTTGTAGCAACAACGCTGCTCGTGTTTGCCTTTTCACTGACTTCCTATGCCGGTGACCAGCAAACGCCCGGTTATGTACAGCCACCTCCGTCATCAATGACGGCTTCTTCGGCCACCGTAACCGATGAAAACACGAACAATTCAACGACCGCAGCGCCTACGACTGACGTAGATACCTCAGACTCATTCTGGTTTGAAGCGGTAACAACACTACTGTCAGTCTACTGAGAGATTAGACCACTCCAAACCTTTTTAGCCGTGCCGTGCGTGTTCAAATGCGGCCTGCGTCGTTGTGTCTGCTAGGCTCACCGGATGCGCCAGGAAGACCTCTTGGGAGGCGGTGACGGCATGCATCCTAACTCCAACTAAAGGCTATGGCAATACCTCGCTTAAGTAAACGGCCAATCGGCGGCGCGTTCTGAGTGTGACGTTGTAGTCTTTGCGAATGTACGAAGCGCTAGGTTGGGTCAACTAATTTGCGGACTGTGTCGAGAGTATCTATGTCAGTTGGCAGCTTGTCCGGTCTGAGTCGAAGTATCCGCGGAAACCGTAAAGCGAACCCACTCTTGTGACGATTGGAAGGCTGCACGCGATCGAACGTGACCTCAATAACCACTGTTGGTTGGACCAGCCGCACCCGACCGTGTCCAAATTCCTGAATGGTGTGTTGTTTGAAGTATTCCGTTAGTTCGGCTAATTCGGCGTCAGTAAGTCCGGAATAGGCCTTACCGATATTTAGAAGTTCATCATCGTCAACTGAACGTTTGACGGCAAATGTGTAATCAGACAAGAGGTGTCGGCGCTTTCCATGTCCAACCTCTACCGCAGTAACCACAACATCAAGCGTTGCAATTGCACGCTTCAATTTCATCCACTCGCGCCCGCGCCTTCCCGGCTTATAGAATGATGCCGGACTCTTGATCATTAGTCCTTCATTCCCACGAGCGCGAGCGGCGTCAAACTCGTTGTCGAGTTGCGACGCATCGTTGAAACTCTTGGCTATGGATAACCGCAGTGGTCCACTTGCGGGTATGAGTCTCTCAAGCACCTCACGACGAGCGGATAACGGTTCGTCGATCAGCACCCTTCCGTTTGCATAAAGCAGATCATAGGCAACCAGAACAACGGGAATTGCGATTAACAATTGTGTGCCAACCTTTTTCCGGCCCAATCGTTTTTGAAGTCCACTGAACGGCAGGATTGCATCATCTTTGGCTGGCACCACTTCACCATCGATGATCACATCAGTCGGAAGAGTTAGCAGTGGTTGAACAAGCTCTGGGAAACGATGTGTGATTTCATCCATCGTGCGCGAGTAGATTGCGACACGTCCATCGCTGACATGTGCTTGTGCACGAATTCCGTCAAACTTGTCCTCAACAAGAAATTCATCGGGCATCGTCCGAGCGATGTCTGTCAGGTCAGCCGCTGGAGTTGCCAACATGAACTTGATTGGATGGAACAGACGCATTCCGACATCTTGAAGGTCAGCAGCACGCGCGCGAACTGCCGTATAACCAATGTCGCCTAGAAGCATATTTGCGTACGAAACCTTTTCTAATGGCTGAACAAACGAACGAGCGATCGCGTCTTCAACAAGACTCTCTCGCAAACCGATGCGAAGATCGCCAGCCAACAATTTGACGAGGTATTTGGCTTCCAACGGAGTTGCACGGTGGAGAACTGCCGAAAGCAGAGCAATCTTATTCTTCGTTCCACGTGTTTCACTTAGACGAGAGATGAGCGATTCAGTTTCCGCTAACGTTATTGTTGGCGTGTTGTGCTTGACTGCTTTGATGACCTCCTCAGCGACTTCACCGGCATCACCCAGTCGCACATAACGCGGATAAAGATCATCGCCTGAAAACCCTGTCGCTTCGCTGAGTGCGGCACTTAGAATGCTTCCGCCGACATTTGTCGTCCGCGAATCGTTTTGCGCGAATTGATGACCTGCGAAATAGCGTGCGGCGCGAGTTAAATCAGCATCGTTAAGCGACTGAAGATAGTCACCAACGATTGCGACCTTCTCCAGTTTCTTTGTCGTTCCAGCGACGGCTTCGGCCGTTTCGGCAAACTTTTCGAGTTTGGCTTCAATCTCCAAGAACGCTACTCCTTTTGAGATCCTCCCTTTTAGTCCAGGAGTTTAGCAATTTAGTCACTTCAATTCGGATTTTAGACACCCACGCGCTACAATCACCCAGGATTGAATCGATTGGAAGCGTTGAACGGTGTAAACGTTTACGGAAGGTAGAAATCGTGTTCGCATTAATCCTGGATTCGCTCGGCAGCACTGAGCTAGCGTTCATACTTATTGTGGCTCTCATTTTCTTTGGTCCACGCAGACTGCCTCAGCTCGCTCGATCCGTCGGAAAGAGTCTCGCAGAGTTCCGCAAAGCCTCTGAAGATTTCAAACGGACATGGGAAAGAGAAGTCGCTCTGGAGAGTTCGCGACTGGAAACTGAAAATTCGATTTCGGGTGAGTCAGCCGAATCGCCGGGCTCACCACCCGAAACCCAGTTTATTGAACCTGTGGCACCTGAAGCGGTCGTGGCTCGTCAAACTCAACCTCTGTCGAGTGAACCTTCAAATGTAAGTCAACCCGCAAGCGCAACTGAGCCGTTACGCAAACACGACTGGCTATAAAACCACTCAGAATGTCAGCTTTTTTAAGAGCATTATCAACCAACCGCACCAAGGAAGAAGAGCTGGGCGGCCAGATGTCGTTTCTCGAACATCTGGACGAATTGCGCAGGCGCTTGATCCACTCATTCATATTTGTTTTCGTCGCTGCTTCAGTCTCATGGTTTGTCGCGGACCGTATTTACGCATTCCTTGCCGCGCCAGTTGAACGGGCATTAGCAGACGCACAACGTCTACAGGTCCCGATCGCTGGTCACACCGGCAACGAAGCCGTAATTGCGTTGAGCTCACTGAAAGAAAACGAAGCGGGTCGATACGTGTTTGGAGAGGAAACAAAACTGGGAAGCACGTTGATACCAGCCGGAGCTTCCGTTACTGCCCGGGTATTGAAAGACAGTCAGGGACAACTTGCTTTGTTCACAGATGAACCACTGTTCGCTGGTAACGCGATTATTCCAAAAGGTGTAAGACTCCCAACGGAGCTGGCGAGTGGTGCGCAAGCTTTTTCTGGTGTGAACGACAAGTTGATTGTCACCAGTGCGCTCGAGCCATTCTCACTGTACGTCAAGGTGTCTTTGTATGCCGCAGTCTGTGTTTCAGTACCGTTTCTGCTGTGGCAAATTTGGGCGTTTGTGTCACCAGGGCTTTACCCACACGAGCGTGCTTACGTAACGCCATTCATTTTGTTGTCGTCAATTTCGTTCGTGGTGGGCGCCGCCTTTGCTTACTACGTAATCTTTCCGCCAGCTGCGAGATATCTGTTGGGATTGGGAAGCGATTTTCGTCTGCTGCTGAAAGCCGACGACTACTTCGATTTCATCATCATCGTGATGTTAGGTATGGGCGTCGTTTTCCAAATGCCGGCTATCACTTACGTACTGGCAAGGATTGGCCTCATCACCGCCGGACTCATGCTCCGTGTTTGGAAAACAGCGATCGTAGTTATCCTGATCGCCGCCGCGGTTCTATCGCCCACGAACGACATTCCCAACATGTTGCTTTTTGCCGCACCGATGTTTGTCTTGTACATCGTGTCCATCTTTGTAGCTTGGATTTTCAACAAACCGAGGACCGCGTCGTAAAACCCTCAAAACATGCCCTTTTTTCTAGGTTTTAAGGCAACTGGCACTATCGTTTACCGCATCTTGACTGTGTCCTGAGGCAAGCTTAGAATTTTTCGTCTTCTAAGTAGCCGACAAGTAGTCCGTATTAATTGAACTCGTTACAACTTCAATAGGAGTTTCGAATGTCGTACCAGAAAGTCGCACTTCGTCTGGCCGTTGTTATCGGTCTTTTATTTTGTGCCAGCGCCAGTATCTTCAGTCAGGACACACAGGATCCGAGCAACAAGCCACGTAACGTCAAGCCTGAATTAAAAAAGGCCTACAAAGACTGGCTGGACAAAGACGTCACGTACATCATCACCGACGAAGAACGCAAAGCCTTCAAGAAGCTCGCCACTGATGACGAGCGAGAACGCTTTATCGAAGAGTTTTGGCGACGCCGAGATCCTGATCCAGACACAGAAGAGAACGAGTTCAAGGAGGAGTACTACGAGCGCATAGCGTACGCGAACGAGCACTTCACCTCAGGTATTCCCGGATGGAAGACTGATCGCGGTCGCATCTGGATCATGTATGGCAAGCCCGATGAACGGGAGACACACCCGATGGGCGGCTCATACGAAAGACCGACATGGGAAGGTGGCGGCGAGACAAGCACCTATCCTTTTGAGGTCTGGTTCTATCGTTATCTCGCCGGTGTTGGTTCCGGTGTTGAAATTGAATTCGTCGATCCAACGGGCAGTGGCGAATATCGCATAGCCAGAAACCCGTATGAAAAAGACGCGCTTTTGATGGTACCAGGAGCTGGTCTAACACTATCCGAACAATTAGGACTCTCCGACAAATCCGATCGAACCGCACTTGTCAACGGCATTGGTAATCCGAATTACACGCGTGAACAGGACAGCCCGTTCTCGCGACTGCAACTCCTCGCAGATCTAAGCAAACCACCCCAGGTGAAATTCAACGACCTCGCAACAGCCGTTAATACAGGTGTTGTCGAGGAAAACCCGTTGAACTTCGATCTTCGAGTCGACTTCTTCCGTCAATCGGATGAGCGCGTAATCACTGCTTTCACTATCCAGGCAGAAAATCGCGATCTCGTTTTCCAGGACAGCGGCGGCTTACAACAAGCGCGCATGAATATCTTCGGAAGGATCACCTCTGTTGCAAATCGACGCGTCGGTATCTTCGAGGATCCAGTTATTACTACTGCCACTCCTGAAGAGTTAAGCGACGCGAAAGATCGGAAGTCTGCATATCAGAAAGCCGTGCCACTCGCGCCTGGAACCTATAAGGTCGACGTCATCGTCCGTGACGTCTCGTCTGGCGCAACTGGCATCAAGCATCTTGGCTTCACTGTTCCCAGATACGAACAAGAAAAACTGTCCACTTCAACTTTGGTGTTAGCCGCGAAACTTGAGAGTCTTTCTGATCAGCCGGCGGTTGGCCAGTTTGTCATCGGCACGACAAAAGTAATTCCCAACGTTGCTAAGAGCTATCATCGCGGTCAGCCGGTCGGAATCTATTTGCAGATTTACAATGCAGGTGTCGATCAGACGACATTGCGACCTTCAGTTGACGTCGAGTACGTTCTGACCAAAGACGGCAAAGAGACTGGTAAACAGACTGAAGACTGGCGCGGCATGAGCGACTCAGGACAACGTCTGACTCTCGCACGACTTATCGACACAAGCCGCCTGCCCGCAGGTGAATACGAGATCCAAATTCGTATTCGTGACCGTGTGACGGGTCAGTCATTGTCGCCTTCAGAGAAATTCACAGTGCTGCAGTAGCCTTGATATATTTCAGTAGTTCTGTGTTCAAGCGTTAGCTTGCGTTCACTCAATAAAGGGAACAACAAGCGAAAGCTTG
>PSRF01000258.1 GCA_003175865.1 Blastocatellia bacterium | reverse complement strand
GCGGCTTGACGCCTCTTTCGTATTAACCGTTGCTGTCTATTTCTCAAGGGGTAACAAAGCGGCGTCAAGCCGGCGCACTCCAAAATCACTCACTACCGTATCGAATTTCCATTTTGCGGATTCTGAAGGCCGCGATCACCAGCACCAGCAGCGTCACTCCTAACATGCTCGGAATCGCAATCCAGGCTGGTGTTGGATCGGCGACAACCGCAAATGGACCCTCGTTCATCGGCACTGGCAGCAGTGAATTCAGATAGTGAATAACACTAATCTTTTTCAAGAGCGGCGGTAACAGAAAGTTGATCCATTCCCAGCCATAGAGTAGCAACGCAGGAACGATTGGATTCCTCACAAACAATCCAACGACAACGAAAAACGCACCATACCCGATACAAGCGAGAATAGTGATACCTGCGTAAGTCAGAATCTGCGTGAGCCCCGGTCCTTCTAGAAAAAACCGAATACTCTGTGAATAGAAATGCGGAAGGTAAAGCAACAGCATCGCGATGACAGTGGTGCCCGTAAACAAGATGACCGATGTCAGCAGCCCCGAAAGATACTTCGAGACAACAAGTACCTCGCGACGCACTGAACTCAAAAAGTAGTAATGCAAACTACGATCGACCAGTTCGCCGCGAAAGAGGTTCATGAAAATCCATGCGCAACCAAAAAAGACCACTGTTCGCAGGATCAATCCGTTGTAGATAACGGTGTAGATGATGCTGTACTGATTGAAATCGCGCCATTCACGGCCCGGTGGAGTGAGAGGAGCCAGTATCAACAGCGGCAGAAGCGGTAAGAGCGCCAGCAGATACATTAGTATCGAACGGCGTCCCAAGAAATTTTTCGACAGCTCTAAACGGAGAATTGCCTTGATCTGTCGCAGCCATAACGACCATGGCAAACCAGCTTTAGCTGAACGCTTTGGAAAATTCTCAACTGCCGAACTCATTTTTGCGACTCTCCTAAGCCGTTCCACCCGTGGTCCCAATCAAGTATTGATAGACTGCACTCAGATCGTCATCAACGGGTGCAATCGACTCCACATTGATCTCACCTTCCGCCACCACTCTATTCAATAAAAGATAAAACCGATCGGCGTCGCGGGTCTTCACAAATAGTCCTGCCCTGTCTTCATGCAGACGTGCTTCCACGACATGGTCCTGCGCGAATACGTACGACGCGAGCTTTGCCGGTTGATCGCATCGAATCAGGATCTGCATCGGATGTTCTTCCATCTCGTCCCGCACCCCATGAATATTTCCTTCGGCAACGACGTAACCGTTGTTCAAAAGGATGACGCGGTCAGACATCATGTCGACTTCGTGCAGGATGTGCGAGGAAATGATCAGGTGTAACCCTTCTGCAGCTAACTTACGAAACAGTGCGATCGTTTCTGCACGCACCATCGGATCGAGGCCATTCAGTGGTTCATCGAGAATCAAAACGACAGGTTCGTGGGCGATCGCCTGCGCTAGACGAATCCGCTGTCGCATACCTTTGCTGTAGCCGGCAATCTTGCGATCGGCTGCTTCAACAAGGTTCACACGCTCAAGCGCAATGTCACAAAACTCGCCAGCACGTTTCTTATCGAAACCGCCAACAAGCAAGAACGATGTGATGAACTCACGGCCAGTTAAGCCGCGTGGAAATGAGTCAAACTGTGTGCAGTAACCAACCTTCCGAAAGAGTGTTTCAGGTTGATCTGTTGGAATCCCAAGCAGCGTAATCTTGCCTCGACTCGGACGCAGCAGGCCCGTCATCAAGTTCATCAACGTTGACTTCCCTGCACCGTTTGGTCCAACCAGGCTTGTAATACCCGGCGCGATCTGAATGTTGATGCGATTCACTCCGAGTATCTCGCCGTAGAACTTGGAGACATCGTCGAAGATTATTAACTGGTCGGCTGGCATCGGTCTTTGTACTTTGTTCTTCGTACTTCGTTGTTTGCGCTCGCTGCGCTATCGGGTGGTCAAACCTCGCAGATCACAAAATGAAAACTGAAAAAATGATAAATGATACACTCTTCTTTTCGGTGACTCCGGTTCAGTCTACTTAATCACTTCGTAAGCCCTTACCTTCCTCGCAAGCAGCGCCAAGCAGATAACACAAATCACAAATAGCGCTGCCCATGAGCACCACAGCGGAGGTTCTCTTAGAATTATTTCGGTCACATTATCGTTGATATCCGTTATTCGGAGATGTCCACTTTCTCTGACAAACGTGCCGAACAATCCGGCGGAAACGCTCTTCATCAATGCTCCGATACTGATGATGCTGCCCCAACGCGTCAGGAAAATATTGTTGAAAACTTCGCCAAACACTGAAGGGATGAAAACGATGCCGAGCAGTGCTCCACTTGCCACTACACGCCACTTCACCAGCGCTGATATTGCTTGAGACAACAATGCCAATAGGAGAATCCAGACCACGGAGCCGATAAAAATCGCACTCGCGATCCACAGGTTCGACGCAAACCAAGAAAAGCCTTCCAAGTACGATTGAAAGAGGAACAATAACAACTGCGGGATCCAGGTGATCAATGACAATAAAATGAGAAGCACTGACATCTTGCCTAGCACGTACTCAGTTCGCGAAAACGGGCGACACAGATAAAGCGGCAACGCATTGTTCCTGAGATCTCTTGAGACGAGCGGAGGACCAACGAGCAGCGCCACGAAGAAAGCAAATCCTCCCTGCAAATTGACAAACGTTTGGAAGAAGTAAGCATCGATGGGAATCAGCTCTCTCACATTGACCCTCATGATGCCAAGCGCATTCACGTTGTGATGCAAGTAGATCAGGATCGCTTCGACAAGAAGCGGAATGAAACAAATGATGAAGAACGCGGTAAAAAGTTTCGAGCTGAACACTCCCCTGTAGGCGTGGCGCGGGATGATCAGAAAGCGGCTCCACTCCGGAGTCAGCTTACCGGTGTACGGCTTGTATGTCTGTTCATAAACCGCCATTAGTGTTCTCCATGGCCTTGAGGAAAATGTCTTCCAGTGAATCGCGCTTGTAACTCAGACGGCGCAATTGCACCTGTTCCTGAGCTGCCAGGCGGTACAGATCCCGTACCTCAACACCATTCTGCAAGACCACCTTCAATCGATGATCACCTGTCAAAGCATATTCACAACCTAAATTGCCAAGGGCTTCAACGAAGCGCGTTTGATCACCACGCGTCTCCAACATCAGGAACTTACGGTTCGACTTTCGCTCTTCTTCGAGATTGCAGTAAACGACGATCTGACCGTCACGCAGGATCAGGATCTCATCGCAACACTCTTCGACGTCCAACAACAGATGCGATGAAAGAACGATGTTAGCTTTTCCGCTGTCTCGAATCTCTCTTATTAGTTTGATCATTCGGAGACGTGCGGGTGGATCTAGACCATTTGTGGGTTCGTCGAGAAAAATTAGTCGCGGTCCATGAACAATTGCCTGAGCTAATTTCGCGAGCTGCTTCATGCCGAGCGAGTAAGTTTCCAGACGTCGATACCGTGCTTCACCGAGACCAACATAAAACAATGCTTCATGCGCACGTTCCAAAGCTGCTTCTGGCGGTAAACCTGAAAGCTCGGCCATCAGTCGAACGAAATGTACTGCACTCATCTTTGAGATGAATGAATCGCGTTCAGGCATATACCCCACTAACGCCTTAATTTCTTTTGCTTCAGTGACGATGTCGTGTCCGAAGATCTGCGCGGTACCAGCTGATGGATAGTGGAAGCCAAGCAATGTATGAATCAGCGTAGTCTTCCCGGCTCCGTTGGGACCGAGTAATCCAATCGCGCGTCCACGCAGATCGCCACGAAGATTTTTAAGGATCTGTCGCCGGCCAAATGTCACGCTAAGACTGTGTAGATCAATTACCGGTGCATCGTTGACCGGTTGCTCCTGGATTGTCTGCTCCTGAAGAGGCGCTGGGAGTGCTGACATGAGTTTTCTTATAGCGCTGCGTCCTGATAATTCCAAACGAAACCGATACCAAAAGCCGTGCCCATTAGCAGAAAAGTAACAATGCATGCTAACGCTTCTGACGGCACTAAAGTTCTGCCAATTGCCAAAATTTCGATGAGGAAAACAGGTGCGTTAAGAATAACTGCGGAGGCGAAGGGGAACAGTAATGCAGGACGACATCCACCCATGCGCCGACGCAACCATGAGAGCAACGGCGCATAGGCAAGCGAAAACAGAAGCGCAGTAATTACCAATCCAATGATTGTCGCGCTGTTGACGCCAGACACTGTAGCCCAATGTCCTTCCGCAGCTGAAAGAACCAACAGAAGAGACATTGAGCCAACCAACCACGAACCCAGTGAAATGGATAGGAGTTGCATTGTAAACCGTTTCGACCGATGGCCTTTGGTCTCTGGTCTTTGGCCTTTGTCGTTGCTTAACTCACGAGGCACGGTTTAGAGAAAGCCTGCGAGTCAACTCAAAACAAAGACCAAAGTCCAGAGACCAAAGACCATTTCGTTGCAGGCAAGGACACTCTGCTGCCAGCCTACTTCTTCGTCGACATGCCGTGCTGGATGATGCTCTGCATCTCCAAAGCGTTTGGCATACCAAGAAGAGTTGCAGGGCTCAATCCGAATGGTCCGCCTTCAGTGTTTGCTGCAAACGTGATGCTGTCACCTTGCGCATAAGCATAAGCAAGTGTCGGAGGCATATCTGCAGCCATTGCCTTTACAGCTTCCTGCGGACCTGACGGCAGATTATTCGCTGCGTTGCCGATCTGACTCGCAAATGGCTGAACCAGCGGAGCCAGGTTGTGATAGAAGACCGCTGAAAAATTCGCGTTTCCATCTGCAGGCAATCCAGCAGTGAACTTAGCGGAATGCAACAGCGTCGTTCCTGTTTCCTTCAACTGCACTGCACGCTCGACCAACGCACGACTTGGTCCAACAATCATGTATCCGTTGGCATAGGTGTAATTGACTTGAACACCGATGTCAGCTGACCTAAGCGTGTAGTAGACGCGACCGCCACTGTCAGTCTGCTCCCAGCTCAAGCCGGCCTTACCGAAGTTTGCTGCTTCCTTGTTCACTTCGGTAACAACTCGCTCGAGTGTCTGCTGCAGGTGCTGTGGATCATTAACTTCGAACACCATCTTCCAGGATGGCGTTGGCAAAATCGGACCATCGATGGTGAAAGCAAACTCACCACCTAATGGAGCGGCGATGTCGTTGCGGATGTCCAGACCATGTGCCGTCTGTTGTTTATCGAGAGTTTTCCGCAGCTCTGGTGACACCGTGTCCAACACGCCCAACAGATCGTCAACCAATGCCACAGGATTCTTGACAACAAACCCAGCCACGACGTTCGCATCCGGTGAGATGTATTCCAATGAGCCCATCGGACCCGGCGCCGCCAGCCACGAAGGAATACCACGTTGCGGATCGTTGAAGGACAACGATGCCTGGGTGTGAGTCTTTCCATTTGCTTCTTTCTGATCAAGAACGAAGTACTTGACACTCAGAATACCTAACCGATTCAAAGCGTTTTCACGCTTCTCCGCATCAGGTCCCTTGGCTCGTTCCGCCTTCGTTGCCTCGACCACCTTCTCGAGATTTGCGGCAACGATCAAACCGGCACCTTGCTGGTAAACCTGTGCAATCCGATCGTGGAACGCACTCGCAGTAAAGCTGCTTGTTCCACCAGCGTTTCGAACTTTGGTTAAGACTTGAAGTTGCTGCAGCTTGGGGCTGGCAGCGAATAGACCATTCTGAATCCAAACGTAAAGTTGATCATGCTTCGTTCCCGATTCATCGACGGTCGTAGCGACGGTCAATGGATCTTCAACGAAGACGATGTCAGGTTTACCTGGATGACCGTTTGAGTATTTCGCTATTTGTTGCTCAAGGAACTCGCGAAAACCGGATGAATTCTTGAGTTGTGCGAGCACGAGCGGAGCACCAGGTTCGCCCTTTTCATCCATGGAAACTGCAACGGCAATCTCGTCACCCAGGTAATCACCAAACTGGCGAATTGACTCGATCACCTGGTCCATGTTCTGTGACTTGCCTGCACGTTCTTTCTCCCACCACTCGCGCAACGCAGAGTTTTGCGCCATGCGCTCGGAGATGATTTTGTGCGATTCGGCAATCGTGTTCGCCAGGTTAGGGAGTGCCGCGTAAACCACGGTGTTGTCGGGCATAAGATCAAGCAGCTGTGTCGAATTGCGAACGCCCGGCTGTTGCACATGGTTCAGTTCAGCTTTGACCGCCGCCAAACCTGACAGCATCTGCGCATAATGAGCAGCGTTTTTGCTCCACGCCACCTCGTCTTTCACGGGTACCGTAGCAATTGCTGAACTTGTCGTGGCTTGTTCGCCGCCGCGGAGAACACGGTCGCTACCAGCGTGATTAAGTTTTACTTC
>PSRF01000094.1 GCA_003175865.1 Blastocatellia bacterium | reverse complement strand
GCTCAGGATTTTGAAGAGCGACTTTCAGCCCGCATTGTAGGCCAGGAGCGAGCTGTTCGCCGCATGAGTGGTCTTTACCAGATTTTTCTGGCTGGAATGAATCCCCCGAATCGTCCAATTGGGACGATGTTATTTCTAGGGCCGACAGGCTCGGGTAAAACACGCGTTATCGAAGCAGCAGCAGAAGTGCTGTACGGTGATCCTAATGCGGTTGTGAAAATCGATTGCGCAGAGTTTCAGCACTCGCATGAAATCGCCAAGCTCATCGGCTCGCCTCCGGGGTATCTCGGTCACCGGGAAACATCACCTATGCTGACCCAGGAGAACCTGGATCGCATGCACACAGACGAGTTAAAGGTTTCGCTCGTTTTGTTCGACGAAATTGAAAAGGCGTCCGATAGCTTGTGGCAATTGCTGCTCGGCATTCTGGACAAGGCGACTTTGACACTCGGCGACAACCGTCGCGTCGACTTCTCCAAGACGATGGTCATTATGACTTCGAATCTGGGCGCGCGTGAGATGTCGGAATTGATCTCCGGTGGAATTGGTTTCGCACCCGGTAAAGGCGCTAAGAACGCGCAAGACACTGAAGTCGATCAGAAGATTTATCGAACTGCTGTTGAAGCAGCTCGCCGGAAGTTCTCGCCGGAGTTTATGAACCGAATCGATAAGGTTGTCGTGTTCCGTTCATTGAAAGAACATCACCTGCGTCACATCCTCGACCTCGAGCTGCAGGCTGTCCAGGACCGCATCATGCAGTCGGCGGGAACGAAGTTTGTTTTCCAGTGCTCCGATACAGCGAAAGACATGTTGTTGAAGGAAGGCTTGGATTTCAAATACGGTGCGCGACATCTGAAGCGGTCAGTTGAGCGTTTCCTGGTCTACCCACTTTCGAACCTGGTAGCTACCGGACAGATTGGATTGGGAGATCTTGTGCACGTTGATGTCGATGACATCCGTAAGCGGCTCATCTTTTCGAAGAGTTCCGGTGGAGCACTGATTCAGGAAATGTCGAAGACTAAGGGTCAGGTTGACGCCTCAAGTGAATCACTCTCAGGTGGAGTCGGACTACCAATTCCAGCCGCGACTAAGGCTGCCAAGAAGGGGCAGGCGCGCGGAGAAAAGTCAGAAAGCTAAAACTTAGATCAGTTAAACAAAATCGCGCCGGCAACTGTATCAGTGCCGGCGTTATTTTTTTGTGAAGTCTAGTCTTTTGTGAAGTATGGTCTAATGCCTGATTGCTTTCAAAGCGTTATACGCAACATCAGCAAGGTAAGGGTCAGTTGAGGACGCAGCAGTTTGTAACGCAGTTACTGCTGACGGATCGCCAATCTTTCCAAGACCACGCGCTGCTTCCCTTCTGACATCGCCAGGAAACTTCGCATTCGATAGCGCGGCGATCAACGCTGGAGTTCCGGCACGACTCTTGATGTTTCCGAGTGCAACTGCTGACGCACGCAATACAAACACATTCTTTTCTGCCTTTTTTGTCGAACCCGACAACACACTCGAAAGCGCGACAACTGCATTCTCGTCGGCTATCTCTCCCAATCCAACTGCAGCGGCAGCCCTGACACCGACCTCTCTATCAGTCTGCAGATGCTCAATCAATACCGTCGTGGCGCTGCGGCCTTTCGTATGGCCCAGTGCATACGCCGCTTCACGTCTGACAAACTCATCCTTGTCATTCATAAGAGGTAGCAAAGCAGAAACACTCTCCGCGGCTGGGAGTGACAACACAGCATTTGCGGCAACCGCTCGAACCATCGGTGATGCGTCAGACAAACCTGGCAAGCTAGCGCGAGAAGCTTCCGGTACATGCAGTGCACCAAGACGCATCAAGGCATCGCGTCGTTCCTCTTCGTTCGATGAACTGAGGCGTTTGCTTTGACCTGAGATCTCTTTCTCAAGAGGACTGACGGAGGCTATTGACTGTGCGTTCGTTGCCCAGAATAAAGCCCCGGTTAACGCAACGGCGCCAGCCAGGGCAACAAGGTTATTGAGCAATTGTGATCCTGTGCGCTTCAGCATCAAATACCGGCATTCGATTTCGCCGCTGCTCTTCGTTCTGCTTTTCGTCGAACTGCTTCCCATTCAAACGCCTGCTGAGCGCGACGGTTCTCACGAGCATCTGCAAGGACTGACAATACCTCGTCCTCCCAAATCGAAGAAACCGTTTTTGAACGCCTCATCGATTCCATAATGGCGATGTAATCGAGCACTTCCTGTACTTCATTCTCGGTCAACGCATCAAGTTTAAGGGCGAGAAACTGACGCTGGCTTACTGTTTTGGCCATTTCCGTACTCCTTTGTTGGAAGAACGACGCCCCAAACCGGCTGCTTTCTCTTCCGGACGGTAGCCGTTGCCAATTCAAAAATCGGGCTACAAACAGTCTGCTCAATCTGGTGTTATTCACCCCAGACTACGCCTTGTAATATGCGACATCAACCGTAGGGAGTCAGACTATACACCGCCCAAAACCGAGGTGGCAAACAATTCACTGTTTTGAGAGTTGGTCCTCAGCTCTGACCGAGCACGGAACTAATCGATGCGGGAAGCAATACCGTGGACCGTGTCAACAATGAGCACGGCAATTGGAGGATAAACAACTAAGTCAGGAACAAGGAGTGTTGTCCACGTGTAAGCGAACATGCTCGACTGCACGACAGCGACCCGATGACGAAACAGCATCGTCACGTCATTAAAGAAGTCCTGTGTGTGCCAACCAATGTAAAGGCCGATTCCCACGCTCAACGCATAACCAACCAGCAGGAACGTGTAGGCTGAAAAACGGCTGAAAGGTTGTTCCGGAGCCTCTTGCTCTCGAATGATCGAATCCTGAATTGGCTTTGGACGGTAGGTGTAGTGAGCGAAATACTCCCGCAGTCGAGTGGCGAGATGCCAAACAGCTATCACGAATAACGCCAGCACAATTGCTCGACCTAGTGGATTGAAAACTTGCCACAACTGAGGTCGGATCATCGCGACAAAGAACGTCGACAAAAATAGTGAAACCGTTGTGAAAACAGCGCGCTGCCGCTCGCGATTCTCACGCCGATCGCGTTCCAGAACTTCATCGACCAGACGATCCCATTTCGCCTGCACGGCAAGATTGCGCGCACGTTTCGCGTGAGGATTGTTGGAATCGAGAATGGAATAGCTTCGCGACTTTTGAGCTTGAAATTCCTGATCGTAGTACACGCGCTCTTGCGGGTCGCTGAGCGTGTGATACGCCTTCGACAAGAGTGCGAACTCACGACCAGACGCTGTTGATTTCTTATTCAGATCGGGATGTTGCTGGCGCGCAAGTTTACGATAAGCTGATTTGATCTCAGCCTGGGAGGCATTCGGCTTAACGCCAAGGATTTTGTAGTAATCGATCACTGTGCTTCTGTGTACTCCTTAAAGCCAGCGATTAATGCCAGGTTTCCTGAGGGCACACCGTCTTGCCACCAAAATTATAACACCACTCACACAGGAATTTTGGCTGAACATTAGGTGCGTCGGCTGACTGAAGTGTTGGCTTGAATAAGAGGGGTGCCAAAGGGCGGCCGGAAAATACCTCGAGCGGCAATCGAGGGGGCGAGGACTAGTTTAAGGAAGCCTCACCCTTTGGCTAGTTGTCAAACTACATAACAACCGTCGTGCCGCACGATTTGGCCGGGAAAACCCAACAAATCTGAAAACTCGGGTCCCTACTCTGTTTACTGGCCGTAACAGTCAGTGTCTTCAAGCGTACACAACAAGAATGCAACTGTTATTTCTTAGCACTGGCCCGCTCTACGATCTTTAGGAGCGTGCGAACGGCAATTCCTGTCGGCCCTTTTGAACGGTAGGGCTTCGCCTCATCGCCCCAAGCAGTTCCAGCAATATCCAAATGTGCCCAAGCGACCCCGTCTGCAAACTCTTTTAGAAACGCGGCGGCCGTAATTGTTCCAGCTTTTCTACCGCCAACGTTCTTGATGTCAGCAATGTCTGACTTGATTTGCTTGGAATACTCCTTGTCTAGTGGCAGCTGCCAAAACTTCTCGCCGACTTCACGACCAGCCGAGATGATTTCATCAATCAATGGTTGGTCTGTGCCCAGGACCGCGGCGTTCACATCGCCAAGTGCGATTGAGACCGCACCTGTCAGTGTTGCCATGTCGATGATTTTCGTTGCACCTAACTTCTTCGCGTAAGCCATTGCGTCGGCCAAAATTAAACGACCTTCTGCATCAGTATTGATGACTTCGATTGTCTTGCCCGTCATTGCCCGGACTACGTCACCAGGCTTCGTCGCTTTTCCAGATGGCAGGTTCTCGGTGCACGGCGCAACACCAAGAATCGGAATGGGTGGTTTCAACTGTGCAATCGCACGCATTGTGCCGATGACAGTTGCACCACCCGTCATGTCGTACTTCATCAATTCCATGTTTTCGCCGGGCTTGAGCGAAATGCCACCAGAATCGAAGGTGACTCCCTTCCCCACAAAAGACAGGAGTTCCTTGTTGCTTTCATCAACGTTTGGCGGCGTGTACTTAAGAATGATGAGCTTCGCTGGTTGCTCGGAACCTCGCGAAACGCTCAGAAGAGAACCCATTCCCTCTTGTTCCATTCGCGCCTCGTCGAGCACATCGATGCTCAACCCAAACTCAGTCGCAACTT
Source organism: Blastocatellia bacterium (assembly GCA_003175865.1). Taxonomy (GTDB): domain Bacteria; phylum Acidobacteriota; class Blastocatellia; order Pyrinomonadales; family Pyrinomonadaceae; genus PSRF01. Next base: position 4,050 of record PSRF01000094.1, on the reverse strand, counting down.
CACGCGCACGTTCCGCCATGTCGGAAGGTGTCATGTAAGCGCCAGGTTCGTTGGCCATGTCACGCGTGAAGTTAATTGACTCACCTATGATCCTTCCGGTTTCAACTCCGCTGTTGACCGCGCCGGCATCAGCGCCTTCTATCACGACAACAATTCGATCAACTTTCTTCTGGTTCTCTTTCTCAACCGTCCGATACTTGTCAGGATCGAAAACAGCAATGAATGCACCTTCAACCGCGACGGCAGCTATTTCGCTTGAATCACCGGATGAACGTGGCGCGACCGCGATAGAGTTGACTTTCTTATCGCGGAGTGAACGGACCGCAGTCCCCGACATCTGCGATGCACCAGCGGCATCGTACTCGTCCTTAGCTCCGACTCCAACTAACAACAATCGCTGTGCTTTCAGTTTGTTGTTTCCAACAAGGTGCAGATAACTGGTCTCACCTTCTTTCCCGCTAAACTCGCCTGAATCGATAACCGCGTTTACGAGACCACCCGAGAGTTCGTCGAGCTTTTTGAGATAATCAGTGTTTGGTTTCTCGTCTTTAAAAACGGCGACTGCAACCGCCTGAACATCCAATCGTTCGATTGGACCAATGTTGCCTTCAACTTGCATGAAAATAGTTTCTCCTGCGAATACTGAAAATAGAATAACGTTATCTGACGAGTGTTACCTGTTTCGTTCCTTCAATTGGGCGCGAGTTTCACGGTCGACTGTTCGTCGCATTTCTGCTTCTCGTTTGTCGTACAGTTTCTTGCCGCGCGCGACGCCAACCTCGATCTTTATTCGACCGTTCTTAAGATACACCTGCGTTGGAACAAGAGTCATTCCCTGCTTCGCTGCGGCGTCGTCCAACTTCGTAATTTCACGACGATGAAGCAGTAACTTGCGAGTACGCAGAGGATCGTGGTTCTCGCGATTTCCGTGAGAATACGGTGAAATGTGAGCATTAAACAACCACGCTTCACCGTCTCGGACTGAAACGTACGCCTCTTTTAGTTGCACTCGTCCGTCCATCGCACTCTTTACCTCAGTTCCTGTGAGTGCAATGCCCGCTTCATACTTATCCGAAATGTGGTAGTTGTGGAATGCAGCGCGATTGGCAGCCAGCACTCTTTCTTCCTTAGACATCCTTCAGCTTTAGATCCAGCACATCGTGACGAGTAATGATGCCGATGATTCGACCATACTCTTCAATTAACACTGCCGGACTCGTTTGCAGCTTGCGCGTCACTTCGGTCGATGCGGCATCTACATCGACTGTTGGAAATCCTGCTTCCATCACTTCACTAACCGGCGAAGTCAACAGCTCACGATTTCGAACCACCTTCGCCAACACTCTGTTCTCACGTAATGAACCGACAGAGCGTCCGTTGTCGAGAACTGGAATTTGACTCAAGCCCAGTTCGTCCATTTTTTCCAATGCCTGGCCAACAGAATCTGTCGGCAACAGCGACACAAGTGATTTTGGTGCTTGTGGCTTCTTAGTTCCGCTGATCAGTCCTGCAGTAATACGCTGTGGCTCAAGCAGGCGTTTTTCTTTCAACCACTCATCGGAATGATGTTTGGTTAAATAGTGTTCGCCTGTGTCACACACGATGAAGACAACCACACCGGTTTCATCAAGACCACTCGCAACGCGAAGTGCGGCCGCTAAATTTGTTCCAGTTGAACCACCGCAGAAGATGCCTTCCATTCGGCCCAACAAACGCGACATTTCAAACGAATCACGATCCGTGACGTTGATAACTTCATCCACATACTTAATGTGAACATTTGGCGGAACTATCTCCTGACCAATGCCTTCAACGAGGTATGGTGTTGCTTCAACGATCTTTCCCGTTTCTTTGTATGTTTTGAAAATTGATCCGTAAGGATCAGCGCCAATTATTCGTATGTTTGGATTCTGCTCTTTCAAATAGCGGCCAGTACCTGAAATCGTTCCTCCCGTTCCCAATCCAGCAACGAAATGAGTGATCTTCCTATCCGTTTGGTTCCAAAGCTCGGGCCCTGTTGTTCTGTAATGAGCTTCGGGATTGAATGGATTGGAATATTGATCCGGATAAAAGGAGTTTGGAGTTTCGGCAGCAATGCGGCGCGCAGTTGAAACATAGTGATCGGGCGTACCAGGCTTAGCTGAGACAGGAGTAATGACGACATCAGCACCCAACGCTTTCAGATAGCGTGACTTCTCAACCGAGGCTTTGTCCGTCATCACAAAGATGCATTTGTAACCCTTTACGGCAGCCGCAATCGCCAACCCAATACCAGTGTTACCAGAAGTTGCTTCGACTATTGTCCCTCCGGGTTTCAAAATTCCTTCACGTTCAGCGGCCTCGATCATCGACACCCCAATACGATCTTTGACGGAGTAGCCTGGATTCAAACTCTCCATCTTGGCAAAAATCTGGGCCTTTGTGTCTCGCGCAATACGATTGAGTTTTACAAGTGGTGTATTCCCGATTAAGCCTAAAATATTCTCTTTAAATTCCATCAGCTGCTCCGGTAAGACGAGTAAAACTGTCCGAGTATCTATAACAGAAACAGCCAGACATCGCTATTTGAGGAGACCGTTCGAGCAAATACTCTCTGCCAAGAGATCACTCGCGACACGATGTCCATTCTCATTCCAGTGACCGTTCCCGATGTTTGATCCAAATCCATGAAGAAACACTTTGTTTGCTTGCGCATACTTCTGCATTTCTGGCGCTAGCGTAATCACTTCAAATCCCTCTTTCGTTCCCAATGCTTTAATTCTTTCGTCAGGATAAAAGAGGGTTGAGACCCCTATCTGACTCATGAATGATGACGACTGGTGAGCGTTAGGAATAACTTGTTCAGGTTTACTCAGCGTCGCGACAACAAACCTGGCTCCATGCGCGTTGACTTCATCATGCATCTTCGTCAGCAGCTTCTCTGTGACTTCCCCTGCATTGTTCCAGGTTTCATCTGATGGCGTTCTCTAGATCTGATTAGTGAGCCCTGAATCGCGCGGTGATTGTAGAGGCAGTTCTGCAATCGTTGCGGACGAAGTACGCGAAGCATTAAACATCAGCCGGATGTTTCGTAAAGCGTCGACGCTAGCTTGCAGAACTCGCGAGTGATCTCTTATGAAGCTAACGGAGGCAGTCCGCAAAACCTCACGCCAGCGATAGCCAGTGGAATTGCGAAAAGAGTTGTCCAAAACGAGCTGACGTTTCGCTGATGAAATATGGAATGTCAGCAGCTCTTTTCAGTTCACGAACATTGTCTGAGATGTCATTCCCTGTAGTAAAAGCAAGGATTACAAGGTCCGGAGAGTAGGACCAAACGCGTTCACGAATAGTTAAAAGTTCCTGCGCTGTTCCGTAACCGGAGACACCGAAGTTAATGACTTCAACTTTGAGATCTTCACCGACGCATGACGTGAGTCGCTCTTCCAAGAGTGCCCAAAATGAGTTCTGTTGTCCGACCTGAAGGGCTTCCGCATATGAGTCACCGACAACTGCGATACGTAAAGTGTTTGGCGGCTTTGTCTTACTGTGCTCAACGTCACGCAAGTCATCGCTGTTGATACGAACATACGAGATTCCCTCCTTGCGATACCAGCCCTCAACTCCGGGACGTAGGGCGTAACCGCGCGAGACATCGAGTTGGTAGAACTTTGGAAAAGGATAGTCAGCAAGACGTAAAGAGATCTCGGCGACAAATAGTCCGAAGAAGTTCCCGAATGCGATTAATAGCAGTCTTGGCAACTTTAATTTCGCTGATTCAGCTAGTCAGTTAGATCGGAGCTAGCTTAGTTACCTTACGGCGAAACAACTTATCCTTCAAAACTGCTGCGGGGACCGGAGTGCTGGGACTGCAGCGTCCTCGCCTGCTCCCACGGCGGTGAGGTCTACGTTGAATCAATTCAGCTGTGCAGGCGAGGTCGTCTGCAGTCCCAGCCCTGGCGCACAAAATGTTAGAGCCCGGAATGTGCTCTCCCCTTCACATCCGGGCCCTCACAAGGCCACTCATCTTACAATGTGTGACCGAATCGTTGATGTCTACTTATTACATATAGC
>PSRF01000097.1 GCA_003175865.1 Blastocatellia bacterium | reverse complement strand
TCCTCCGCGGGTTTTGTGGCCTCGCGATTACTGTTTGACGACGTGTCCGCAGCTCTCTTCGTCGCCTGCGCACAAACAGAAACAGACAAAAATAGGATCAGCAACGCAACAGCGCCGGTCCGATAGGAAAATAAAGCGACAACGTTCACGGTCGACTATCCCTTGGGCGCGTAATAACCCACGCGGGTTTGTGAATGGTAACCAGGATTCACAGTATCTACTCGGACACGACGAAACGTTCCGTCGCGTAGTTTGTTCACTGGCGTGTAATACAACGCGTACTGATGTCGAAGTTCTTCGGCCACCTCGGCATACGTGGATGTTAGATCATCAAAACTCTTCGGTTTATAAAGGCGACCACCCGTTGCCCGGCTCAGATCTGCAAGGTTCTGCTCACTTTGGTCCAGCACTCGCAACCCTTCTCGCAGATCACCTATGCGAAGTTCATTGAAACGTGCGCTGCCGTTCGAGCTATTAGTTAGTGCATCCAGCTCCGACAGTTTGCTCGCCCGCGATATTTCGGTATTGCTCACCACATAAACCGTGACCTGAAACTTCAATAGTGTTTGTAGCGCAGCCTCGAGAGTGGAATTGCCTCGACCACTGTCGATCCCATCTGATAGGACGATTATGGCGCGACGCGTCTTTGCATTGTCTGTCCCAAATTGATCACGAGCCGCAAGGAAAAGCGCATCATTGAAACGTGTGAACATCCCGGGCTCGATCCTGTTAAGGGCCCGTTTAAATTGAAATCGACTTTTGGTCCAATCCTGCAGAAGCTCAACCCGATCATCGAACTTAATGAGACTGAGGCGATCCTCCTCTGCCAAACGTGAAGCGAAACCTTCGGCCGCCCTACGAAAGTCATCGAGATTACTCGCAACAGAAGATGATGCGTCCACCATCAATACGACGTCGACTGGAACCTGACGCAGTGCAAGATCACTTAGCGGCTGAGGCATGCCATCTTCAAAGATTCGAAAGTCATTCCGCGTGAGATCACTCACCAGCCGATCACTCGAATCACGCACGGTTACAGGAATCATTACTTCGGTTGTGTTCACCGAAATCACATCGCCCGGATTCACTTCTGGCTCTGGTTTTCGTTTTAAAGTTGGTACGGGTGGCGGTGGGCCAAGTGACTCGAGTGGGTTCTGAACAGGTGACGGTTTTGGTTTCGGTGTGGCAGCTGTGGATTGCCGCTGGCGAGGTTTATTTTGAGCCAAAGCGACAGCTAGCTTCTCGTGATCTGCTAACAGTGCTGCAACTACCGAAATTAAAACAATGATCAGCATCAACCGGCTGATAGAAAGAGCTTTGGTTTTCTTTGACGACTGCATAGAAACTCCGAGAATAGAAGGTCGTTCTCGTCGAGTTTGGGGCTGTATCGACTTATGGAGAACCGTTGGAAGTGAGGTCTGACGAAACGTTATTTACTCGATTCGCTACCCATTGCTGTTTTCATTGCGGTCAGGATCTTCTCACTAACCCTCCGTTTCCGTAGCTCATCGAGTTTCGGGCCACTTAGATCGAACTCAACGGGTGACTGTTCAATTCTTCTAATGATCGTACCTTCGGAAAAGCCTGCTTCAACGAGTTCGATGATCGAATCGTTAGTCAAGCTCTTCGTCTTTTCTAGTTTCGCTGGGCCGCCGCCACCCGCCTCGGTCGGTGGCCGAATGATACGCACTGTTGCGGATCCAACAGTTTGAGTGTCGCTATCGACCGAACCGTTGGTCCCACGACTCTTAGTATGACCTTTAACGCCCCCACTTGAACCAAAAATGTTAGTACTGTTATCCCCATTCGAATTCTTGTTGGGATCGGCTTTCGTGTCTGAACCAGTGGCGAAGAATGGATCGTCTCCCCACGACTCGTCATCGGCGGCCATACCTTCCTGGCGCGCCAGCATTGCCACGATCACCTTTTCGGTAACACCGTTTTTCTTTAGCTCGATCATCTTTTCGGGCGAAAGCTCAAAATTGGTAAGGCGAGCATCAATGATCGAAATAATTGTCTTTTCCTTGAAGCCTGCCTTAGTCAACTTAACTATTGCTTCATTCGTAAGTGGTGGCTCGTGTTGTTGCGCTACAGTGAACACACACCCCAACAGCAGAGATAAAACAAGAACGATAAGTCTGCCAAAGTATTTCATCCTATCCTCCTACCTCTGGGGAGCGGGTACGTCATTATCGCTGTTCACCTGGCGACCAGATAATCCATATCGTTTGCTGATACTCCGTACGTAGTCGCGCGTCTCGCGGTAAGGGGGGACACTACGCCCAAACTTAATAACAGCGCCTTCACCGGCATTATAACTCGCTAATACGAGATTTACGTCGCCCTCGAACAGCTCCATCAATTCCCGGAGATATTGTGTTCCACCCTTAATATTTTGGGCCGCTTCGAACGGTTTGCTGACCCCATAACGACGGGCTGTTCCGGGCATCAATTGCATTAATCCTCGGGCGCCTTTCGGACTGACTGCACTTACGTGAAAGTGCGATTCCTGCTCGATTACCAGGAATACAAGGTAGGGATCAACTCCGAAGCGTGAACCGTTAGATTTTATTAGGTCGTCGATCGCCCGGTTTCCTGAGGTCCAATCCCGAATCCGCGCCGGCACGCCTTGGATGGCCGGCAATTCACGTTCGATGCTCGCAATGCGCTCCTTAGCAAGAAAGATCGTTATCTTGTCTCGAGTGTACCAGGCGCCATCGTTTGTTTGCTGGACCTCATCAACTCTAAAGCGCGCCCCACCCACCAGACTGATCCATACGACCGGAGAAGCAGCCACAGTCGGAGCGACCGCAGGGGTTGCCGGGGCGGATTCTGGGGGTTTTGGCTTAGTAATGGGACGAATTGATTTAACGTTGTCCTTTAAATGACTAGTTACGTTTCCCTTGCGGTACCAGATTTCATCCCCACTGCGCCATACCTCATCAGCTTGGAAGCTGTAGCCATCTGCAAGCGTTATAGTCTGTCCAACTACTTGAGGTTGCTCGGAATTACTCTTCTCGGTTGGCACGATTACCTTTGTGCCTTTTGGTAACCTGACGTGCTCTTTCACATGGTTTAGTTTGGACAACTCGGCCGCAGAAACCCCCAGCCGCTCTGCGATCATTGTAATCGTCTCGTTTTCTCCTGCGACTATGGTGCGTGCGTCGGCATTTTCATTGTCCTGAACGCAAGCCTGGGCCCGCGCCAAGCCGAGAGCGCACACAACCATCAGCACAATGATCGACACCGCGATTCGTAGCATTCGATGCCTCAAAAACACCTCAACGACCTGTGGAAGCAAATCGCAGGTTGAGAAGGGCACTGCGCTTCGTTTTTGGCCCCTCGCAACCTGCGAATGATTCACATAAGACTACTTCCATTTAATGCACTGACAGCCGAAAGCCGATTGTTACCTTGTGTCAGTTCAGGCAGCGTTCTGCTGCACTTCTACCTTTTCAATCTCCGGTCCAAATCCGTGTGCAGTACCGAAGTAATTGCCCCACGCCAGGTCAATCAATTCCACGGTAAGTTTCGGAGGAATGCCTTCAAACAGACAGATGTCATTGACCTTGTTAAGAAGATCGCGTGGTTCACAGCCCTTCATGACCCGGTTCTGAGCACGGTACTTGTTCAAGATGTGAGTAAGGCATGAATCATCAACGGCAATACTTCGAACGCCTGCCGTCCGCTTGAATATCTCGATGAACGCCTGCGCAGTCGGTGGCTCAATTCTCGCGCGATATCCCATCCGCCTAAGGAACGCTTCGTCCACCAGGTCCTTTTCGTCGAGATTTGTCGAGAACACGACGAGTTGCTCGAACGGTACTTCTATCTTTTTGCCATTATGAAATGTTAGAAAGTCGACTCGCCTCTCGAGCGGCAAAATCCAACGGTTTAGTAGATCTTGTGGCTCGACTCTTTGACGACCGAAGTCGTCGATCACCAGTGTTCCGCCATTTGACTTCACTTGAAACGGTGCTTCGTAGAACCTTGCTGCCTCAGACCATGCAAGGTCAGTGCTCTCAAGTGTCAGCTCACCACCAACCATAATTAGTGGTCGCTCGATTTCAATCCATCGTCGATCGTATTCGATGACAGAGTCTCTTTCGGGCACTGGCACATGACAATGAGCGTCAAAAATTCGAATGATCTGACCATCGATCTCCACTGCATAAGGTATCCAGATCGTGCCATGCAGCGCGGCATTCATGCGTTCAGATACCGCAGTTTTGCCTGTTCCAGGTAATCCTGTTAGAAACAGCGAAGAACGCGAGTTGATAACGCACCCCAGCGTTTGCAGTAAAGAGTCTGGCAATACGAGATCCTTAAAGGCCGAACGCACTGTCGTCATCGACGCAGCCTTGGAAGGAACTGCTTGTAATTTCATCATCAGCGCATAATCGCTGAGTGACACTGGTGCTGGACCCAAATAACCATTTTGGGACTGCAACCGCGACACTCGTTCCCATCCGTGATCCAACATGGCATAGCGCGTCGAGCCGACCGCGCTTTGGAGCCGCATCTCGATTAATTTTTCGCGATACAGGTAGTAAAGCAACTCTTCCGTCAACACGCGTGGAAGCTGCAGTTTATCTGCGACGCTAGTGGTGCTTGGGTCTGGTAGCATCGCCACGTGCTTCAATGCCAGGTCGCGCAAAAAAGCTTCGTGTACTCCGGTGTCGCCCAGCTCTTCAAGCATAGGCGGTCCCAGTGTTTCGATTTCCGACCGACTAAGAATGCTGAGGTGTCCCATGATGTTTTTCCTAATTCTGTTTGGGCCAGATTAGCGATTAGGTGCAGTCGCGACTGACGAAACACCAACAAATGCCTTGCGAACCTCATCTGCCTTCTCTTCTTTGCCCGTGCGTCTGTAAAGAGCGATAAGCCTCACTAGAATCTCTTTTGAATTCGGTGTGATAGCTCTTGCGAGTTCGAGGTGTTTGATGGCTTCGTTGTCGTGACCGAGCGCCTGTAATCTGTTCGCTACGTTAAGGTGTCCTTCATAAGGACCAACTGCCTTTTCGAAGCAAACGTAAGCATCATCGAATTTCTCACGTTGGGCCTGAACAAGTCCGAGGTTATTCCAGTACCGTTGATTATTCGGTGCCAGCTTTACAGCCTTTTTCAGGTACTTCGCTGCTGAGTCGTAATCACCGTTCTTGAAGAGCAGATAACCATAATTGCTCAAGTGTTCAGGATTGTCGCTTCCGCCGCGCACCGCAGTTTCGAGCGATTTCAACGCTAATTCGCGTAGACCTTTTATTTCATAAGCGACACCGAGCAAGTTATACGCATCTTTGAGTTTGGGATTCTGAGAGGTCGCAGCTGTTAGAGAAGCGATAGCTTCGTTAATTTTGTTCTGATTCAGCAGTTGTCGCCCACGTTCGAGGTTTTCGAGGGCCTGGCCCACCGCTGGATCCGCCGTTCCTTCCGGATCAGGAACAGCTGTCGGTCGAGTAACATTTTGTGGGGTAGAGTTGACGAGAGTGGCATCGGTAACACGAGTCACTGGTGCAGTCTCAAATTTCTTCATGTCCTTGTCGGCTATCCGGTGAGGCTTGTTGTCCTGTTTCTTTCCCCCACCAAACAACCTACCAATTGCTCGAAACGGAGCTTTCAAGGCGCTAACGAAGGAGTTTCCACCGTCCTTCTGATTGGCACCCTGATCTGAGGTATCCGTACTGTCAAAGAATGCTTTCTCCGCCCCACTCATAGCGATGCCGTGAACGGTACGCAGAGGAGCAGCGCTTATGAATAGCAGAGAGACGATGGCGATGAGTACGATTGAGCGTTTTAGCATGCAGAAACTCCTAGTACGTGACTCCATTGCCTAACATGTCTGCAATATTTAGCAGTGCTGGTCCAAGGATCACGATAAACATAGTCGGGAAGAGAAGCGCACCTAGCGGTAGCAATAACTTAAAGGCGGCTTTTTGCGCGGCTTGTTCCGCACGTTGTCTACGCTTCGTCCGCAAGCTGTCTGCATAAACTCTTACAGCGCGAGCTATAGACGTTCCGAAGCGGTCTGCCTGAATCAACATTCCAATGAGACTGCTGAGGTCTTCAACCCCGGTTCGCTCAGCGAGATTCCGAAGAGCTTCACTTCGTTCACGGCCGACGCGAATTTCGAGGTTGGCTAGTTCAAATTCTTTACTGATGTCTGGATGGACTGTGCGCAGCTCTTCACAAACCTTGAGCATCGCGGCGTTCAATCCAAGACCTGCTTCCATGGTTATAACCATGAGATCGAGGGCGTCCGCCAATCCCCACGTGATGCGAAGTTGCCGGCTTGCAATCAGACGGTTTAGAACGAAACGCGGCAATATGAAGCCGGCTCCAAACGCACACAGTGCCGGTAGCAAAGCCTCATCCATTGGACGTGCCATGAACATCCAAAAGAACAAGAGTGCTGCTGGGAAGCCGAGCATCAAGAACAATTGCGTCACGCGGTAAACAGCCGGGGCGGACGGCGAGCGATATCCAGCTTGCATCAACTGCTTCTGCAACTTTTTTGCTTCCGCAGCAGAAGGTGGGACAAAACGGTTAATGGGTTCTGCGATTCGTTCCGCAATGGTCTCCATTGCCTTCGGCTCAATCGAGGTCACAGTTGCTGCACCACGGGACGCGTTGAGCTCATTGAGGCGCTGAGCAGCTGCGCTGACGGGCCGAAACATCAGCCAGTAAATTGCCATCACGATAAAGGCGATACTTACGAATGTGGAAAGTACGATTATTAGCATGGCTCACCTATATGTTCAGATCCTGATATTCATGATCTTCCTGACCATCAGCATGCCCAGTGTTTGCATGATCACGGCAAGAGCGATCAATTTGTGTCCACGTGGATCTCGCCACATGACATCCATATATCCCGGATTCATAAAGGTCACATAGACAGCAAGGAAAATTGGTAACGCGCAGAGTAGCCAGGCTGACCAACGTGAGCTCAGCGTCATTGTTTTCAAGTCTTCCATGATGCGGAAGCGCTCACGGATCGTATACGCGACTTTCTCAAGCAACTCAGACAGGTTGCCGCCCGTCTCGCGTTGAATCATGACTGCAGTCACGCACATTCGTAGATCAAGCAACGGCATGCGTTGGACCAGGTTTTCCAAGGCTAGCTTCAAAGAGAGACCGAGGTTTTGTTCTTCGTAGGTTTTGCGGAACTCCATCGAGATTGGTTCAGGCATTTCCGTTGCAACCATTTGAAGCGCTTCGGTAAAGGCATGGCCGGCTGAGAGTCCGCGGCTCATCAGATCGAGCGCATCAGGAAGCAACTGCAAAAAGCGCTTCATTCGTTTCTTCCGCTTAATGTTGATGTGCATGATAGGAAGCACCAACGCAATCAACCCAAACAACGTCATCATCAAGTACGAAGTGCTAACCATCGATACCGCCAGAAAAGCCATTACGCCTGCGGTTAGGGAAAAGAGAACCAAGCGACTCACAGTGATGTGTGAGTCTGCCTGATCGATCATCTGCTTCAATCGAGTAGTAACTTCGATCTTAAGTAGAACCCGATTGACCCACGGAATCTCACTCATCAGTTCCTGACGGGCGAGTTGAACCTGCGCGTCCTCAGAATGCATCGAAGAACGGATCGCTTCCGCAAGGCGCTCGTTTAGACGTGCTCTTTTCTCGTCAGACGCACGCGAAGTGAACAGATAGAGTGCGTATGTGAGAAATAAACACGCGAGAAATACGAAGAATGGAACAAGAAACATTGATTACGCCTCCTCAAAAAACGATCGCGGCAGCTGCATTCCATAGATCTTGAGTCGTTCCGCAAATCGAGGCCGAACTCCCGTTGGACGGAATCGCCCGATAACGTGACCATCTTTGTCCACGCCCTTACGTTCGTAGATAAACACTTCCTGCATGGTGATGGTCTCGCCTTCCATCCCAGTGATTTCTGAAATAGAAGTGATTCGTCGTGTCCCGTCGCTTAATCTTGCGGCCTGAATGACGAGATTTATAGCTGACGCAATCTGCTGCCGCATGGCGCGATCGGAAAGTCTCATACCGGTCATTTGAATCATTGTTTCGAGGCGCGCCAACGCATCACGCGGCGAGTTTGCGTGAATGGTTGTCAGCGATCCGTCGTGGCCAGTATTCATGGCCTGCAACATGTCGATGGCTTCTGCCCCACGAACCTCACCGATAACAATTCGATCCGGACGCATACGTAATGCGTTTCGGACTAAGTCTCGTTGTGTAACTTCACCTTTGCCTTCAATGTTTGGTGGTCGCGTTTCAAGTCGTACGACGTGAGGCTGCTGCAATTGCAACTCCGCCGAATCTTCAATCGTTACGATTCGTTCGTCGGTTGGAATGAAGGCTGACAACGCATTTAGCAGCGTGGTTTTGCCCGCGCCAGTACCACCTGATATGAGTACGTTCAAACGGGCCATGACGCACATCTCGAACATCGCTGCCATTTCAGGAGTCAGTGCTCCCTTTTCGAGCAGCTTGTTCATGCGTAGAGGTTCTGCACCAAAGCGTCGAATAGAAAGAACAGGACCATCCAGTGATAACGGCGGAATAATTGCGTTGACACGTGACCCGTCTTTTAGTCGCGCGTCCACCATCGGTGACGATTCGTCTATGCGACGTCCGACAGAAGAGACAATGCGCTCAATGACGCGCATTAAGTGTTCATTGTCCTTGAACTCGATGTTTGTTCGTTCGAGTTTACCGCCACGCTCGATGTAGATGTTGTATGGCGAGTTGACGAGGATGTCTGAAATTGAAGTGTCAGCAAGAAGTTGCTCGAGTGGTCCTAGACCAAACAATTCGTGTCTGACTTCATGAATCAGACGCTCACGTTCCACACTTGAGAGTGGTGTGTCTTCCTGAGCGAGTAAACTCGATGCAAGTCTCGATACTTCCTCGTGAAGTTGCTCAGGCTCGAGCATTCCGAGCTTGGTTAAGTCCATCCGGTTAATAAGCATCCGGTGGAGACGCGACTTCATATCTTGGAAGCCCTGCTGATTGCTCGACGAGTCATCAGCAAGTCCGATCCCCTGGTCTCTTACAAGTCGTTCACGTAGTGCCATATAGGTGTCTTCCGCTTAAGTAAACCTTCTATAAGATTAATTATTGAGCCTCGCCAAGATTGACTCGCTCTAGCCCTGTGATCAGTCCGATGTCCTGATTACTGGCAGCTTGTCGTTTGAAAAGCGAATTGAACGTGCTCCTACCCGTTGGCACTGGCACCGGTTCCAGATTAACGTCGAAAAGTTGCACTGCGAGACTCTGAAGGTCAGCTGCAACTTTTGAATTCGGCGCTGACGTGATCAGAGGTTGTCCGAGGTTTATTGAGTTCACGGCGGCGTAATAATCGCTCTGGATAAACCCTGCGACACGTTCTCCGAGGAAGCTTTCAACCTGTTTTTGGTCGAGCTCGATGTTCTTACTCCAACG
>PSRF01000291.1 GCA_003175865.1 Blastocatellia bacterium | reverse complement strand
AAGAGATCGCGGCTGGGGGTCAGAGATCAGGGGTCGGCAGACGCTTGGGGATTGCGTACCGACAGATCTCCGAACTCTGGCCGCCGTCCTCCATCTCAAGATCTCGGTTGACCAGCGCCACTCTTTGTCTCCGCGTTCTGTGTCGCACTCTTTTGGCGCAACAGATTTTTAATTCCGAAGAGCGACTCGAGTGTGTCTTGCCAGAACGGCGCACCGACACTCAACAACATCACCATCACTGTCCAACCAAGCACTGTTGTGACGTTGCCCTTCAAAGCTATCCACCATTCATTCGCCGTTTGCGGACGCCACGCAGGTCGACAATCGATTCCTCTGGCTTCACCACCCGACTCAACGCAATCCGCTTGTATCTCGACGCCACTTTTATTAAGTATCAAACCTTTCTCACTACGCTTGATGGTGCAGCCCCATCGTGTGCTTTGCCCGTCGCAGTCCCACAAAAAACTGACCAGACTGCTACTCCGAACGAAAGACTTGAACTGGGTCAGGCTAAGCGGTGAGAACCCAAACTGCTCGTAAGTATTCACGTATGTTTCGATTGCCTGTTTGGTCTCTTCTGCTTCTTTCTTCAGGTTCAATGGAGTCGGTTGGGGTGTGGCTGGTTGGCCGTTGCCTGACTGTGATTCCTGAAGTGAGGACTGAGGGCGATTAGCCGGAGTTAAATCTGGTGAACTTTGCGTTGAAGGAGTGGGACCAGGTGTCTGAGTCGTCTGTGCTGCCTCTTCGGCATTCTTTTGTTCTGTCGAAGTGGATGACTGCGGCGCATTGGCGTGACTCTTACGGACTTCTTCGAGCAACTGTGGTCCAGCTTCAACGATCAAGTTCTTTTGAACCTCGTTGGTGGAAATGTTGCGATAAATCTGGAAGAAGTTTGCGTTCAGTAGAACTACGACGACGATGCTAATGCAGATCGAAACAGTGCGCATGTGGCGCGTGTATCTCTCATTAAAACTCTGAGATACGGTGTCGAACCACGTTTCAACCTGGGTCAATCTCGCGCGTAATGGCCCAAATGCCTGATCAAACTTCTGACTTAAATCTCCAACTAGTTTTGCGATTCCAGCCAGTTGATTGGCGACTCCGCGCAACAGTGTCACGTCAGCCGGCGGTGAACTCTTACGTGCTGTTTCTAGTTCTGCATTGATCGCTGTCTGTGCCTCAGCGAGCAGATCCAACACAGAACCAACTTTCAATGTTCCCAGGCGCAGAAGATCGCCAAACACAACTTGCGGCTTTACTTTGTTATTGCCGTCGACAATAGATTGGACGTCATTGAACAACGGCGCGAGAACTGCTCGCAGTTGTGAGATCTTTGCACTCGCTGAACCAACCAGGTGTTGATTCGTCGCCAGCGCGTCGACCTGCTCCCGAAGCGCCTTGATTTGATTGCAGAGGTCCTGAAACTTCTCGACGTCCGCTGCAAAGAATGTTTTCAATTCCAACTTGGCAATTACTTTGATGAGGTCGTCCTTCGAAAGAGAGTCAAGCACGGGATTACCAAGGCGAGTGACTCGACCGATATTCTTGAACTGCTGCAATATTCCATTTGTAAAACTATGTGCTTCATCTGACCATACTCGCTTGGACCACCCCAACTTTGACCAAACACCCGTGGCCGGAGCAGCCACCGGCCCTGTCCCAATTGCCTGATCGTAAAGGTCTCTTAAGGACTCCTCCAACTGTTTCGATTTCAACGTGAACAGTTTCTTCAATGCAGTCTGAATGCTCTGGACCACGAGGCTTAGAACGAGCAGGACGATGACGAGCGCGATGATGGTATTGAGGGTACCCAGATTCATCAGGGACTCCGTAGAACTTGAAGTTTCTCTATCGTCGAACCGGTATACGACAGCGGAGCTGGAGATTAATCCGCTTTTTCGAAGCAGGATACGAATCGACAGTCATCTCAGGAGTAAGAAGCGCCGCATTGGCGCAAGATCACAACTGCAGCGAGCGAGGATAGCGCCTTATACTCCGGCGACTTTTGCAGTGTCAATGAATTTCGGATAGCTCCCTAATTTGTAGGGGCGGCTCTCTGTGGCCGCCCCTCGCACCAAGACGATCGTTGGGGCGGCCACGGAGAGCAGCTCCTACAAACATTTTCAGTGTGCTTGACGAGTAGTTTGTTCTAACGCGATGATCCATACCCAATTCCAGAAAATGATGGATTAAACAAATGCCCGAATACCGTTTTGTTCAACTCGACGTTTTTACCGATAAGCGCTTTCAAGGCAATCCACTAGCGGTTTTCCCTGAAGCTCAAGGCATTACTGATGAACAGATGATGAAAATTGCTCGCGAAATGAATCTGTCCGAAACCGTGTTCGTGCTTCCTGGCAACACCGGTAAAAAGAACAGCGATTCGAACGCGGATGTTCTTCGTCGTCTGCGCATCTTCACGCCCACGCGCGAGATTCCCTTCGCTGGTCATCCGGTCGTCGGTACCTGGAATGCGCTGGCGCGAGAAGGCGTGGTCCCTCTTCCCGAAGGCGGCACAGGACGGACGCGTATTCATCATGAAGTTGGGATTGGTGTTTTGCCTGTCGACGTTCAATTCAAAGATCGCCAACCAGTGCAGGTAGTCATGACGCAAGGTGAGTTCAAGACGCTCGCAGAGATTGATGATCCACATGAGCAGGCGGAGCTTGCACGCGCACTCGGACGCCTGCGCGAAGATCTTGATGAGAGCTTGCCGATTCAGGTGATCAGCACTGGTCTACCCTCTCTCGCCGTACCGATGAGATCTTTGGCTGATCTGCGTGATGTCAAGATCAACTCTCAGCTACTCGGCGAAATCTACACGCGACACGGCGGAACAGGTGCTCTTGTCTTCGCACGCGAGACCCTCGAAATCGGAAACTCAAGAGCTCACGCGCGTTTCTTTGCGCCGGCAGACAATATTCCCGAGGATCCAGCAACAGGCAGTGCTTGCGGTGCGTTGGGCGCATATTTGGTCCATCACGGAGCGTTGGAGTTGGAACCGCAAGACGGTCGCTTTAAGTTTGTCATCGAACAGGGCGATTTCATTCTACGACCGAGCCGCATTCATCTTGACGTAAAGGGCGACACACGCGCTGTCAAAGAAGTTAAGGTTGGAGGAGCGTCGGCAGTCGTCGCTAAGGGTGAAGTGTTTGTTTAAAGTACTTCCTACACTGTGCTTTGTACTTTGTGCTTTGTGCCTCGGAGTGAGTGGTTATTGAGCGCCAGGGTCAGCTGCGAAGTACAAAGTACAAAGCTCACTGACATATGCTTAACTCATTCGATCTCGTAATCATCGGTGCTGGTCCGGCGGGGCTCTCTGCGGCTGACGCTGCTCAACGCGAAGGGTTGTCTTATCTCGTAATCGAGAAAGGGACCATCGCGGATACCATTCGAAAATATCCCGTTGGTCGCACAATGTTTTCAACGCCCAACGAAATTGAGATGAGCGAGGGTTCACTAAAGCCTGTTCGCGAGAAGCCAACTCGCGAAGAGTTGCTTTCACACTACATTCACTTCGTACTCGATAACGATCTGAACATTAACACTGCCGAAAAGGTCGAAGTGTTAACCGGAAACATTGATAGTGGTTTCTCGGTGCTAACAGATCGTGATCAATATGTCGCTTCCAGAGTTCTCTTCGCGATCGGAGCGATGGAATACCCGCGTCATTTAAATGTTTTCGGTGAAGATCTATCAAAGGTCCATCATCACTTCGTGGAGCCGTATGCTTATGTGCGCAAGGAGGCACTCGTCGTCGGTGGTGGCAACAGCGCTGCAGAGGCTGCATTGGCTCTTTCCCAGGAAGGTGCGCGCACTACGATGGCCATCTTCCGTGAAGATTGGGAGAACCGAGATCCGAAGGCAGGAGCGATGAAACACTGGGTACGCACACCGCTTGAAGCGGAGATTGCTGCGGGCAGGTTGAATGTAATCCTCTACAAGCAAGTTGATGAAATACTTGAGACTGAGGTTCGATTAACAACAGAAACTGGCGAGTCTGTTGTTTTGCCGAATGACGTCGTGTTCGTCCTCATTGGTAGTGATGCTGACTTAACTATTCTCAAGTCTCTTGGTGTAGGAACTGAGTTAGGAAAGGTTTCAGAAGTTCCAGTTTATGATCCTGAAACTTTTGAGACGAATGTTCGTGGAATATACGTCGCTGGGCATTTCACTCATGCGCGTCACATCAAGGCTGCTATCGACGTGCCCCGCCGAATTGTGCCGTTGATCGCGCGCGAGCTGCGGGTAAGTCAGACGCCTGTGGTATGAAAAGAAACTACGGAGTAGTCTCGTGAATCGGATTGCTTGCTGTGTTCTATTCCTCGCCATTTCGGCAACTGCAGCGGCGCAAACGTCCAGTTCCAATCAAAAAACTTCACGCTCGGTTAGCACCTCGCCCCTTTGCACTCACCAAAACGCGATCGACACATTGCAACAGCAGATTGCCTCGTCGAAGACATTTAACAATCCAGTTCAGCGCATCGATGTTTTGCTTCGCAGTGCCGATTTATTGTGGCCTTACGAACGCGACAAATCACTCGCGACATTTCTGGAAGCTTTTGAGTTAGCGAAGCAACACTTCAAAGAGAACGGCGATAATGACAAACAAGATTCCAAGTTTCATCGCACGAGTGTGCCCGACCAACGCTACAAAGTGATCGCAGCGTTCGCTAAGCGTGCTCCCAATGAAGCGAAAAAACTATCTGAACAAATCATGGCTGATGAAACAGCGGATTCTGACAATCCTCAAAGTAACTCCAGAGAAGCGAGGCGAAAGACCGATGAGAAGTTGCTAACACTCGCGCATAGTCTGGCCAGTACTGATCAAGCGAACAGCATTAAATTCGCCAGAGCCAGTTTGAGTTATCCGGCGTCGCTTTGGCTTCCTTTGTATTTGTATGAACTGTCGAAAGCGAACAAACTCGCAGCAGATCAGTTTTATGAAGAGGCTTTGCAGGCATACGCCTCTGCCCCAATGGATGAGTATCTCTATTTGTCGTCGTATCCGTTTGGTAATTCCCGAGAAGTCGGCGAAATGCCTGGCTGGATGATTTACAAGTTGCCGGAGGGTTTCTTCCCTAACGTGCGTCTGCAACGACTTTTCGTCCAACACCTATTGACTCGAGTTCAAGCCGCCCTGCAAGCTCCGATCGATGCGGTCTCAACCAATCGGTTTCCGGATTCGGCCCAGATGTGGATGGCACTAAGCAGACTCGAGAATCCCATTAGTCAATCACTAGCAGACCTTGCGCCCGCAACTACTGAGGCAAAGGACAAACTCTTTGCGTTGCTGTCAGCTCCTAATCAAAAACAAGTCACCTCAACTATCGAGGAAACCAATCGGCCTAAACTGACTTTCGATGAACAGGTTGAGGCGGCAGACAAGCAGACCGATGTTGGACGTCGCGATATGCAACTGACATTCGCGATAACAGGAGCCAGGGACGTTCCATTAGACAAGGTGGTGGCGGCAATCGAAAAGATTTCAGATGAGAGTGTTCGACAACCGTTGCTGAGCTGGTTGTACTTCTTTCGTAGCCAGTCGCTAATCGCTGAGAAAAAATTGGAAGAAGCACACGAGCTCGCAGCAAAGACTACGGAGCTGGACCAGCGTGCTTACCTCTACGCGAGAATCGCTGAAGAACTGTTGAAGGAGTCGAAGGATCAGACTCGCGTTCGTGAAATCTTGAATGAACTTGGCGAGGCAACAAGTAAGGCGCCGAAGACAATCGTAACCGCGCGGGCGCTGTTGGCTCTCGCGAACTTTTACACGCGTATTGATGCAAACCGCGGAATTGAAGAGCTGGCACACGCCGTCAAGGCGATAAATGATCTCGAATCGCCAGATTTTTCAGTTCAGTATGTAACGATTAAGATCGAAGGAAAGACTTTTGGAAGTTACTCGGGTTTTTCAACACCGGGATTTGATCCGCAAACTGTTTTCAGCGAAGTTGCGAAGTCGGACTTCGATGGGTCACTGATACAAGCTGCGACGCTGACCGACAAAGTACTTCGTTCATTAACAACGCTGGCCGTGATCGAACCATGCCTCGAAGTTGTGCCCGCGATAAAACCTCAGAAGAAAAAGCAGTAGTTTTTAAGTCAATACTTTCGCTGCACGGCGTGCACGA
>PSRF01000185.1 GCA_003175865.1 Blastocatellia bacterium | reverse complement strand
AGATCAGTGAAACCTTCGATCGTGACGTGATTGTCGTCGTACAAATAGATCAATTTACCAAGTTTCAGATGACCCGCTAACGAGGCCGCCTCCGACGCTACGCCTTCCATCAAGTCACCATCAGAAACAATTGCATAGATGTAATGATCAATGAGTGGGAACTGTTCTTTATTGAATTTCGATGCAAGGTGTGCGGCGCCCATTGCCATGCCGACGCCATTCGCAAACCCCTGTCCAAGTGGTCCAGTTGTGACCTCAACACCCGGAGTTAATCCATATTCAGGATGACCTGGAGTTTTCGATCCCCACTGCCGAAATCTTTTCAATTCATCGAGCGGCAAATCGTACCCAGTCAGATGAAGCAGCGAGTACAGCAACATCGAACCGTGTCCAGCAGAGAGCAGGAAACGATCTCGATTTTCCCACTTGGGATTCTTTGGATTGTAACGAAGAAACCGGGTCCAAAGGACATACGCCATTGGGGCTGCACCAAGAGGCAACCCCGGATGTCCTGACTTCGCCTTCTGCACAGCATCAAGCGTCAGTGTGCGAATCGTGTTAATGCAAAGTTGATCGAGTTCTGGAGTGGTGTTTGAGTTTTCTTGCTGCACTGACGCGCTCATTTGATTGCTATCCTATCCATTGATTTTGCTGTTTACTGAATCTCTAATGGGAATACCAAAGTCATTCCTCATTTAGTGCCAACCCCTCGCCGAGTTCAATTACCAATCAGCCGCTGGTAAAGATCTTCCTGTCGAGCCAGGGCTCGTTGATACACAGCGTGTCGATCCATATCAGGCTCGAACACCGCGTCAACGGCAACGGTAACGTCTTCGATGCTTGCTATTTTGCCCACCGACTCTAACGCAAGCAAGGCAGCGCCGCGAATCGATGCTTCTGGTGATCCTCCGTACATAAGTGGTCTTCCCAAAACGTCAGACAGAATCTGCAACCACGTCGGAGACGAACGCAGCGCGTTACCTGTAGCAACGACATTTGCGAGCGGAGCTATGGTATCGAGCGCACGAGCAATCAGTGCAAATCGATATGCTATCCCTTCCAAGGCTGCCCGTACTATCTCTGCAGGTTTCGCGTCCTGAGTAAGACCGAATATGCCACCACGTGCATTGGCTGACCAACCGGTGCTTCTTTCCCCTGACCAGAATGGCAACACGGTGAGTCCATGCGAGTCGGGCTTCATGCGTGATAGGTCTGATTCCAGTTCTACACTATCGACAAGAGACATTAGATCCGTGAGCCACCTATAAAGACCGCCACCGTCTGACAAGGCTCCGCCAACAATCACACGTGAACGGTCGACGCGATAACACCACAATTCAGACCGCAACTCCTGAGGTGGCGCACCTTCTGAGATGAGACGCATCGCACCCGAAGTACCTACCATCAACGCAACTCGATTTCGATTACAGCAACCGCCGCCGATGTTGTTTGCGGCACCATCACCAACAACTGCAGACAACGTCGCTGCGTTGAGAGCTGGCCAACGCTGTGCATATTCGTCACGCAGGTGTGCTTGCGTCGTAGTATCTGTAATCTTAGGCATTGATTCACGTGAGATGTGCAGTTGATCGACGAACTCCCAATCCCAATCACAATTCGCCTGGTTGAAAAGTCCTGTAGCTGAAGCCATTGAGACACTCACACTAGCATCTCCAAACAAACGAAGCGTTAGATACTCCGACAGGCCTAGCCACTGCGAAGTCTTTTGATAGGTTTCGGGTTGCTCAGTTTTTAGCCACACCAATTTTGCTGGCCAGTAACTCGCATGAAAACGAGATCCGGTGCGCGTATGGATTGCTCCTTCGTCGAAATTCGCGCGCAGTTGTGCGACAAGCTGTGACGCTCGAGTATCAGCCCAGGTCAGCAGCGGAGTCGTTGGTTTGCCTGAAGCGTCGACACCCATGAGGCTGTGCCAGAAACACGAAATCGAAACATAGCGGATTTGTGAGCTTGCGTGAATCGAGTTCGAGAAGAGTTGATCGATTGTTTCAACCAACTGGTCGAAAATTAGATCTGGATTTAGCTCACCAAACGCGGAAAAGGAATTCGATTTGCGGCGACTAATAACACGGCTACCGGTAATCTCATCGCCACTTTCGTTAAACAGAGAAGCCCGCACGCCGGATGTCCCAACATCAATACTAAGCAGGATGGCTGGCCTTGAAGCAGAAAGTACCGAGACAAGCTCCGCCAATGTCTCGGGTCCTTCAACAACTTCATCGACGGCGGTGCTCATACTTTTCTGCCCTAATAGAGGATGTTTTCAGTGTAGCAGTGAAATAAGAAAGCGGCGCCCGGCCGCCGCACTCGAAAAATCAGAATCGCATACGCAGCGGTTTATAGTCCAGCTTGACCTCTGCTGATAGAATGCGCTCGATGGAAGCACAAACGATCAACTGCCCGATGTGTGGCGCAGCAATGTCGACCGACGCAACGCAATGTGCGTTTTGCGAAGCGCGACTCGCAACAGTGTCCTGTCCGAAGTGCTTCGGAATGATGTTTCTGGGATCGAAGTTTTGTCCGCACTGCGGTGCTGCTGGTGATCGCCATGATGTCTCGGCGAGTGTCGACAAGAAGTGTCCACGTTGCCAGGAAGCGTTGCAGTTGTTGGCGATTGGAGACTCAAAGGTGCTGGAATGTGGCAAGTGTTCCGGACTCTGGCTCGACACCGCCACCTTCGAAAAAATTTGTAACGATCGTGAGCAACAAGCAGCAGTCTTAGGCGCAGCTTCGTTGGCCCACGGCGGCGCTCCGCTCACACCCGCCAAAGTCAATTACGTTCCCTGCCCTGAATGTTCAGAGTTGATGAATCGTGCCAACTTCGCGCGTTGTTCAGGAGTCATCATTGATATTTGTAAGCCACACGGTATTTGGTTTGATCAAGACGAACTGAGCCGCATTATTGAGTTCATCGGCGGTGGCGGGCTTGAGGTTTCGCGCGCACGTGAAAAGGCTGCGTTGGAGGAAGAACATCGTAGACTTCGTGACGAACAAATGGCGACTGCCAGCGTTAATCCGTTGGGCTTTCACGATCCCGACGAACGCGTCACAGGAATCGCCGCAGCAGGTGGTCTTCTAAAAATTCTGCTGGGATAGTTTCTACCTCCAACAACAATGCGCATCCGCCCGCCATCAACCTCTCTCCAATGGCTGATTGTGGCTGGCATCTTCCACATGGGCATAACAACTGTAGTATTTGCGATCGGACGTTTGGCGCTTGTGCCCTGGTTGGTCGATACAGACGGACTTACCATCGGAATTGCCATAGACAATAAGACTTACCGCGGCGTACAGCAGGAGCTAGTGTATGCGTTAAGCACTTCCGGCTGGCACGGATGGCTCGCCCAAACAGCTCCTCTGCACACACGTCTCTATTCACTCTCCTTCGCACTATTAGGAAAAGTTTTTGGTGGCAGTATTCTCGCGGTTGAGCCGCTGAACCTTGTTTACTATCTCGCCACACTTACGATTGTGTACATGCTGGGTCGTGAAATATTCAGCGCGCAAGCTGGCATGATTGCAGCAACCATCACCGCGATTTTGCCATCGTCTCTCGTATTGTCGACGCAACTGATCCGTGATCCGATGTCTAACATGTGTTTGCTCGCGCTGGTCCTGTTGCTGACAGCACTGGGCGCACGCACCTTAACGTGGGGGCATGCGTTGTTAATGATGTGTGCAACGATCGTTGTGGTTGGCGCGTTATGGCTCGCACGTGGAAACATATGGAGCATCGTCGTAATCAGTCTCTTGACGGCCCTGGTGCTGGTTGTCGTACGAATGATCGGACAGAAACGGTTCCTGGTAGTGAATGCAATCGCAATCGTCATTGTTATGTCTGCCGCACTGGTCATCCCCCGACTACTTGAAAGCACAACACTCCCAGATACCAAGCCGCCGATTGCTGCCCTGTCCCTACAAAAAGCAAACAATGATATGGGCATGTTCACGAGACTTCTGATGCAGATTGCCGAAAGGCGAGACGGGTTTCTCCATTCTTACTCAGCAAACACTTCAACTATTGATAACGTCCGACTGCTCGGTGCTGGCGACATCATCAGGTATTTGCCGCGTGCATCAGAAATCGGGTTTCTCGCGCCATTTCCAAACATGTGGCTCGCGCTGGGCGGTGAAGTTGGACGGACGGGAAGACTCGCGAGTGGGTGCGAAATGATGTTGATGTATGTGATCTACGTCGTGGCGTTCGTGACACTGTGGACTGAACGACGACGATTACAGATGTGGTTCATCTTCATCGTCGCTACATCAGGAATGATCGGATTGGGATTGATCGTTGCTAACGCAGGTGCACTCTATCGATTGCGTTATTCGTTTTGGATGATGCTGTTTGTGATTGCCTCGCAAGGGATCCTGGCGATTAGTAAGAGGCTAATGCCCGATAAGTTTTAGCTTGTCGGAGTGTTTGTAGGAAGACGCTGTCTACCTCGACGGAATATTTTGCTAGACTTCAGGAACAAGCTGAAGCTTATCGGACAATCTTTTTCACGAACCCAACGAACTCGCGGATGTCTTCTTCAGTAGTGTCGAACGAAGTCATCAGTCGCACTTCAGAAATCTCTTCGTTCCAAACATAAAAGAAATACTTCTTCTGTAGCTCGGAAATGTATTTCTTGGGAATAATCGCATAGACACCGTTTGACTCAACTGGCTGCGTCAAAGTTATTTTCGGAACTTTTTCTAACTCGCGCGCCAATTGACGCGCCAATCGATTCGAATGCGTTGCGCTGCGCTTCCATAGATCACCTGACAACAATGCCTCAAATTGAGTGGAAATAAATCGCATCTTTGACGGTAAGTGCATGCCTTGCTTGCGAATGTATTTGAAATTCTCAGCCAGTCGCTTATCAAAAAATAGTACGGCTTCACCGTACAGCATTCCGTTCTTTGCGCCACCAAAAGACAACACGTCCACACCCGCATCTATTGTAATGGCGCGCAGGTTGAGATTCAGGCTGACCGCGGCGTTGGCGATGCGCGCACCATCCATGTGCAATACCATGTTGTTTTTATGTGCAAAATCAGCCAAAGAGCGAATCTCGTGAGGTTTGTAGACCGTTCCCATTTCCGTCGCTTGCGAGATCGAGATCACACGAGGTTGCACGTGATGTTCAAAGCCAACGCCGTGCATGAAATGCTTGATGCGATCGACCGTCACTTTGCCGTCAGGCGTCGCAACATCCAACAGCTTGCATCCCGTAAACTTCTCCGGTGCCCCACACTCATCGACGTTTATATGAGCAGACTCAGCACAGATAACGGCGTTATAGGGATTGGTAACCGCTTTGATACCGAGGACGTTCGCTCCGGTCCCGCCAAAGACGAAATAGACAGCCGTATTTTTCCCGAAGTGTTTCTGGAATTGTTTTACGGCCCGCGCTGTAAAAGGATCGTCACCATAAGCAATTACATGACCGACATTCGCAGCAGCTATAGCATCAATGATCTCCTGGTGCGCACCGGCATTGTTGTCACTGGCAAAGCTGCGGGAGGGCTGAGGTTGGGATTTCATTAGAAGTCAGTTTATTGATCTTGTGCTTTGTACTTTGATCTTCGTTTCATTCGTCTCGTCGACGGCCGACGATATCAAGAACAAAGTACAAAGTTCTAAATCTTCTTAGCTTTGATGTCCTTCAAAATTTCGCGAGCAGCATTTGCACCGTTCATTGCTGTGACTCCACCGCCAGGATGTGTACCGGCTCCACAAAGGTAAAGACGTTGCAATGGAGTGCGATACTGGGCCCATCCAATCAGCGGTCGGAAGGTGAAAAACTGATCGAGTGCTTGCTCGCCATGATTAATATGACCACCACTTAACCCGTAGGTCGTTTCCAAATCCAGCGGCGTAATGACTTGCCGAGCAATTATCGAATTCGTCAGATCCGGAGAGTACCGACTCAACACTGCTAAGACATTGTCGGCAAACTCTTCCCTTCTTGAATTCCAATCACCACTCTTTAACTTGTACGGAGCAAATTGCACATGAATCGACATTACATGTTGGCCATCTGGAGCCAGCGTCGGATCCGAGATCGTAGGTATCGTGATCTCCATGTGCGGTTCTGAAGACCATTCGCCATACTTCGCTGCGTCAAACGCTCGTTCAAGATAATCAGTATCCGGACCAACGTGAATGCGCCCGGAAAGCTTTTCTACTGAATCCACACCATTGAAAGAAGGCAGACGGCTCAACGCCATGTTGACCTTGGCGACAGTGCCATGAGCGCGGTAGTTGCGTGTCTTCAACAGGAAGTTGGGATCGAGATTCACAGGATCGATCAACTGCAAGAACGTCGTTCGCGGATCGGCATTTGAAACCACGGCCCGGGCTTCAAGTATCTCGCTTTTCTTCTTCAGCGAAATCTTTCCGCCTGCTTCAATCCGAGAAACCTCTACACCAGTTCGGATCTCTGCACCCGCTGCAGTCGCCGACGCAACCAATGACTGCGTGACACCTCCCATTCCCCCCTTAACAAACGCTGCTGGCGCGATGGCATTTCCGTCAAGTGCCGCTTGCCACAACAAACCCAAGCTTGTTCCGGCAGACCATGGACCAGCAAATGCCCCGAATATTCCGCGAGCGGCAATAGTCGCTCGGAGCAGTTCAGTTTCAAACCACTCTGCGGCGAGATCAGCAACCGCCATCGGTCCCCAACGCAGTAAGCGAAATTCGTCCTTTTTTCCCAAGCCACGGAATGCGAGACCAACTTTGCCAATATTCCAAACGTCATTGGGCGTTGGCTGATCGATCGACGGCGGAGTCATCGATGCAAGCGGAGCGAGCACTCGTCCTATCCGCTGAAAACTCGTAACGAACTCCTCGTACTTTCCAGCGTCCTTTGATGAAAATCTTTCGATTTCGCTGACAGTGCGCCCCGCTTTGTTGTAGAGGCACAACGAACGGTCGTCAGCGCCTAGCGACAACACACGGACGTCCGGTGTTATCAATTGCAATCCGTTGTTGGTTAAATTGAGATCTGAAACAACTTGAGCGGAGAGTGGTCCAGCGCTGTGAGCAACAGTTGAACATCGAAAGCCTGGATGGATCTCTTCGGTGACTGCCTGGCCTCCAACAACGTCGCGCCTTTCGAGAACAAGCGTTTTCAGTCCTGCTTTCGCGAGATAACACGCCGTCACCAATCCGTTGTGCCCGCCGCCAATAATAATTATGTCGTATGCCATTCGTTGGAGTGCGCTGACTCCGTCAGCGCTTTGGAAAGCGGCAACAGAGTTGCCGCACTCCAAATCAAACCCTTCCACGTTTCCAGTCAGCCAACAATTTCATCGCAGCATTTCTTCCAGGGGCGCCCATGATTCCACCTCCCGGGTGCGTGGCTGAACCACACATGTAAAGACTTCTGATCGGAGTTCGATATTGGGCCCAACCCGGCGCAGGACGCAGGAAGAACAATTGCTCAAGCGTCAACTCACCCTGGAAGATATTTCCTTCTGAAAGTCCAAACTCGCGTTCAAGATCTAACGGCGTCAATACTTGTCGATGTCGAATAAGGCTCTTAATGTTCGGTGCATGTTCGGCGATTGTGTCGATGACCGTGTCACCAAATTCTTCACGTTTGTCATCCCAGTTTCCTTCTTTCAAGTTGTACGGCGCGTATTGCACGAAGCACGACATCACGTGTTGGCCGGGCGGCGCAACGGATGGGTCAGTCAAGCTCGGTATGACCATATCGATGTATGGACGGCGTGAGAAACGCCCGTACTTCGCTTCGTCATATGCGCGTTCCATGTAATCAACACTAGGTGAAATCGAAACCGCGCCACGCAGGTGGGCACCTGGACCAGGCAGGGATTTGAAATCGGGTAGACCATCAAGCGCGAGATTTACCTTGCCTGACGAGCCTCGATATTTGTAGCGCTTCAAATCATCAGTGAAGTCGCCGGGCAAATGTTCTTCACCAATCATCTTCATGAATGTCAAACGAGGATCGACGCTCGATGAAACTACATCGCATTCGATCTCATCACCGTTACTGAGCACAACTCCTGTTGCGCGACCGTTTTTGACAGTGATTTTCTCGATCGGGGCTTCCATACGAATTTCAGCGCCAGCTTCGCGAGCGGCATCAGCGATCGAATTCGAAATTGCGCCCGTTCCGCCACGAGACAAGCCCCACGAACGAAACGCGCCATCAATTTCGCCCATGTAGTGATGAAGAAGAACGTAGGCAGTTCCGGGAGAACGCACTCCGAGGAAGGTACCGATGATTCCTGATGCCGACATCGTGGCCTTAAGCACGTCTGTTTCGAACCATTGATCGAGAAAATCGACTGCGCTCATCGTCATCAACTGCACCTGGTTGTACTTGTCTTCAGCAGGGAGGTTTCGAAAACGCTTGCCCAGAAACGCCAGGTCCTTTAGACCCTTTGGCTTCAACGAAGTCGGATCAGGAGGAGTCATACTCATGATCGGCTTCACAAAATGGGCCATCTCGATCATTGCCTTACCGTATTCATCGTAGGCTTCCGCATCGAGTTTGGAGTGCCGCGCGATTTCACGTCGAGTACGCGCGTGGTCGTTCATGCGCCACAGATAATCGCCGTTTGGCATTGGCGTGAATGTTCCATCGAGCGGAAGTATTTCCAAACCATGGCGTGGCAGATCGAGTTCGCGAATTATTTCTGGTCTAAGCAGTGAAACAACATATGAACAAACTGAAAACTTGAAACCTGGAAAGACTTCTTCTGTGACCGCAGCGCCGCCCAGCACATGACGCCGCTCAAGTACGAGTACTTTCTTTCCAGCGCGCGCAAGATACGCCGCGTTAACCAGTCCGTTGTGCCCGCCGCCAATGACGACGACGTCGTATTGTTTGCTCATGGTTTGTTAAGGTAATGCAGCTTGCTGAAGAATCGCGATGATACTTATAATCACTCGCCCTGACAAACGCTCGATTAGATCACCAGACGTTTTCATCGTGGCTAGCCTTCAGAGAATACTCAAACCGAGGAACTGATGAGTTCTTAACGCTTAACACATGCCTATTGGAACTGCATTCCACGAACGCACATTCGAACTTTGTGAGAGCCTGAATTATCGCGACTGGTCTGGTTATTACGCAGTCAGCTCTTACGAACCCCATCACGAACACGAGTACAACGCGATACGTAATGCCGCTGCATTGATCGACATCTCACCGCTCTTCAAGTATCGATTGACCGGTAAGGACGCGACGCGGCTCGTCGATCGCATCATCACGCGAGACATGCGAAAGGTGTCTGTAGGCCAGGTGATATACACACCATGGTGTGACGAACAAGGTAAAGTCATAGATGATGGAACTGTGTCGCGGCTTGAAGAGAACACGTACCGTTGGACTGCCGCGGATCCTAGTCTTCGCTGGTTTAGCCAGAATGCCGCCGGTATGGATGTTTCAATCGAAGATATCTCTGAGAGTGTTGCCGCGCTTGCATTGCAGGGACCAACTTCAGGTCGGTTGTTGAATAGCTTGGTTACGGATGCTGACCTTGCAAACCTGAAGTATTTTCGCGTCACAAGAGCGACGATCGCCGGCGTTCCGGTTGACATATCACGCACCGGGTACACC
>PSRF01000265.1 GCA_003175865.1 Blastocatellia bacterium | reverse complement strand
GAGGAGATGCAGAGCACATAGAGAAGCAGAGTGAATCGAAAGGGCTTACGGTTTAAAACTTTTGATACTGTCCACCACATAAACCTGCTGCTCTTCCGTCAACTCGGGAAACATCGGCAGCGCTAACGTCTCTCTTGCTGCTAGTTCGGTTTCGGGAAACGCACCTTCTTTTTTTCCCAGGTATTGAAAACACGGCTGACGATGGAGCGGTATTGGATAGTAGACCTTAGTTCCTACTCGGCATTCCTTTAAATGCAACATTAATGAATCGCGATGATTCGGAACCCTGATTACGTACTGATGAAAGATGTGCCGACCCTCTTCTCGAACAACCGGTGGAACTACTTCAAAAGATATCTTTGCATTGGTCAATAACTGAGTGTAGTTTGCGGACAAGGAGGCTCTTCGATTGGACCACCCGTCGAGGTATTTCATCTTCACATTCAGCACTGCTGCTTGCAACTCATCCAGGCGACTATTGAGACCAATTTCGATGTGTTCGTACTCAGTTAATCCGCCATGAGTGCGGAGACGGCGCAAACGTTCTGCAAACCGCTCGTCACTAGTTGTTAATATCCCACCATCGCCCGCACCACCAAGGTTTTTAGTTGGATAAAAACTAAAACAACCGGCAAGGCCCATTGAACCTGCGCGTCTTCCCTGATCTTCAGCGCCGATTGCTTGTGCTGCATCTTCGATCACAGGAAGGTCATGACGCATCGCAATATCGAGAATTGGATCCATCTCCGCACACTGACCGTAAATGTGGACTGGAAGAATTGCTTTGGTCCGGGATGTTATTGCGTCTTCGAGCTGCGATGCGTCGAGATTGTAGGTGTCAGGATCAATATCGACGAAAACCGGGCTAGCTCCAGTTCGTGTAATTGCACTTGCTGTAGCGAAGAAACTGAACGGAGTGGTAATGACTTCATCATCACTTTTTACGTCAAGCGCCATCAACGCCAGCAGCAATGCGTCAGATCCCGACGCACAACCGACCGCGTATTTGGCTTGGGAATACTGCGCAACTGAGGACTCCAGAGCCTTGACCTGATTACCGAGCACGAACAGCTGCGAATCCATTACTTCCAGGATTGCGTCGCGCATCTCGTCGCGCAGCGGGGCGTACTGCGCCTTTAGATTTAAAAGAGGAACCTGCATCTTACATTTGCTAAGGGAATGATTACGAGACTTGTACTGCCGATTTCCAATTGACGATTTCCAATTGTCCGATAAGCTTTAGCTTGTCGACAAAAATCGGAAATCAGCAATCGAAAATCAGCAATCCCTACGCGGTTTCTCCTGTAGAGGCACCGGCATCGGCGTCTGACGAGTAGTAGTTCGAGTAGTATCCCGAATAGTAGTAGTCGTGCGATTCCTGCCTGACGTTATTAAGAACAACACCAAAGATATGTGCGCCCACATCGAGCAACTGTTGTTTCGCTCGGCGCACGACTGCACGCGAGCTTCGACCACCGTGAACAACCAGCATCACTCCATCGACCATCGTTGAAAGAATCGACGCATCTGTGAATGAAATTGCCGGTGGCGAATCGATGATGATATGGGCAAAACGTTCACTCAATGTGCCCAACAATCTGCGCATTTCTTCAGAACCCAGAAGCTCTGCCGGGTTTGGTGGTACCGGACCTGACGTCAAAATCTTGAGGTTTGGATTTCTCGGTAGTGACTGTAACAGGCCGTCAAGGTCCTTTTCTCCCGAGAGCCAGGTTGTCAAACCTCTTGCATTTGAAACTTCGAACTGCGCGTGCAGTCTAGGACGACGCAAGTCGCAATCGATGATCAAAACATCCGCACCTGTTTGGGCCAGCATAAATGCCGTGTTGATAGCTGTAGTTGTTTTGCCTTCTGATGGCTGACTCGAAGTGACAAGAATTGTTTTTGGCGGCTGACCAGCCGACGAGAGCAACAATGACGTCCGCAGGTGTCGATATGATTCTGCAACCGGAGAACGCACATCGTCGACCATCGCTAGTGCGGTTGACTCAGATGGGCCGACATTCGCTGATGTCATCCCTTTTAAACGGCCACCTATACTGCGACTTGCTGGAATGAGCGCAAGGGCAGGTAAGTGGACGTAGCGATCGATATCCTCGATCGACTTGACGGTGTCATCGAGAAAGTCGAGCAGGAAGGCGAGACCGATTCCCGCAACAAGGGATAACAAAAATGCAATCATCACGTTGCGAATGCGGGCCGGTCCAATCGGCGCTTTGGGCACGCGACTGTAGTTCTCGACGCTGACCTCGTTACCTCTATCGCCGCTGCTCGCCTGGATCTCGCGTAAACGTTGCTGCAACGTGTTGAGATATTGTTTGTTTGTTTCCAGTGTTTGGGTATACGAGACCATGTCAATCTGCGCACGCGTTTGCTGACTCGTAACGCCGCGCTGAGCGTTATACATGCTCTTAATACTCTGCTCATGAGCAAGTGCTGCTTCGTATTGCGCTTTTAGACCTTGGATTGCTTCGGCGGCCGCCGCCTGAAGTTCAGCTTCTAGAGGCTTTAATGACGCCTCAAGCTTGCGCACTTCCGGCCATTCAGGCGTGTAAGTAACCAGGAGCGCATCTCTTCTCTCTTTAATCGCAGAGATTCTTTCACGTAACGCCACAATGCGAGTTGACTTGATTACCTCTGGAACTGTGAAGGGATCTGAAGCATTCTTTGCACTGTTGTAGATAGCCTGAGCAGTTTTTCGCTGGTTCTCAGCGTCTAGCAGCTGACCGCTCAAGCTATTGAGTCGTTGTCCTTCAACATCCAGGTTCTGATTGCCAGTAGGATTGAGATTATTTTCGCGCGCGTAATTAAACAAAACTTCCTGGTCGTGTTTGACCTTGAACTGTAGTTCCCCAATCTCTTTAGCGAGCATAGTCTCCTGCTTGCTGGAGTTTGTAGTCGACCGTTCCAGGTTGTTGTTGGCAAATACTTCGGCGAGTGTATTAGCGACCTTCTGGGCAATGTCTGGATCGTGGTGCTTGTACTTAATTACAAACAGATTCGTGTTGACGATTCCGTCAACCTGCTCGTTGCCTATGATTGCATCCTCATATGGTTCAAGTGCCGCAAGTTCCTCGGGACTTAAGGGCTGATCTCTGAGTTGCGACTCTCCCACTAATTCAAGTTTTGTCGGTTCCGCTGGTTTCGCCTTTGTTCTACGTTGATCTCCAGACAAAATTCTTCGCAGCGACGCGAAAAAGCCGCCTTGCGATCCGCCTCCGAAGAAGTTTGGGTTGTGCTGGAGATCGAGAGTTAATGCGACCTGTCTTGCGAGAGCTGGACTTTCGAGAAGCTTGAGCTGAGTCCCCCAAAAATTGGGATCTAGCTGTCCGCCGATAACAAGTTTGTCTGACTGTAGGATGTTGCTCTTTCTTTGTTCGATACGAATGGTTGTTTCGGCCTCGTAGATCGACGGTTGCCGAAACATTTGCACTGCCACCAAAGACGTCACCACCAAACACAAACTGAGAATCAGCCACTTGCGCTTTAAAATAACGAACAAATAGTCGCGAAGCTGTGTTGGCTCATTAGCAGCTGGTCCATAAGATCTCGCGGCGTTCAGATCAGTTAGTGGTTTATCCAGACTTCGCTCGACCGCGGGCATCGGCATCAAACGATTATCTTGCGACATCATAATCTTGTGGCTTTCAACTCCCGTCTTAATAAGGAACAGAATAATAACAGAGACTCACGCTGTGGCAAGTAACTTGCCGCCTCACTTGCGATGTCCAACTGCGCTTTTATCGGGGGTTTGGAGGAATTCTCTCAGACCTTCTTCCCATGAAGGAAGCGGCTTAAGACCGATGGCTTCGGACAGAAGACACTTAAGTCGTGAATTGCGCGGACGCGCCGCAGGTCGCTTGAGGGAATCAGAACTCACGACCTTTAGTTTCGCGGTTGTGCAGTTGGCGATTTTAAGTGCGACTTTAGCAAATTCGTCATACGAAACGCCGTTTCCCGCATTAACAACATGAAAAGTTGCAGGTAAGTCCTTCACTATCAGTTCGCGAAGCCTACGTGCAAGATGAGGCGCGTAAGTGGCGGTGCCCCACGAATCACTGATGAGCTTCAACTCTTCACCTCGCAGAGCTCGATCAACCATCGTGCTCAAAAAATTCGTGCCACCCCGGCCGAAGATATATCCAGTGCGAACAACAATTGTGCGGGCGTGCGCCGTCTGGGCTCTGTGTTCACCGCTCAGTTTCGATGCAGCGTAGACACTCAGTGGATTCGGATTGTCACGCTGTGTGTAAAAACCTTCCTTGGTTCCGTCGAAAACATAGTCAGTCGAAACGGTGAGCAATACAGCATCAACTTTGCGACATGAGTGCGCCAGGTTCTCTGGGCCTAACGCGTTTGCCGCATGTGCACGTTTGGGATCATCTTCACATGCATCGACGTTGGTCCATGCGGCACAATTCACAACTGCGTCGGGCTTGTGAGACAAAATTTTCGAGTTGACCTGTTCATAGTCGCTAATGTCGAGCTCGTGATGTGAGAACGCCAACACTTCGTCTCCGCTGGTAAGGCAGTGTTCAGACATTGCCCGACCTACCAATCCTCCAGCACCTGTTACGACGATCCTCAAAGTGCCTCGACTCCCGTCCCGTATTGTTGTTTGTAGTAATCGCGATACGCACCGCTACGTACCTGTTCGACCCATTGGGGATTGTCTTTGTACCAATTGATTGTCTTTGTTAACCCGGACTCCCACGATTCAAGCGGACGCCAACCAAGCTCATTCTCGACCATTGATGGATCAATCGCGTAACGACGATCGTGTCCCGGTCGATCCGAAACGTACTTGATCAACGACTTGGGACGTTGCAGTTGATTGAGTACAGATTCCACCACCTCGATATTTCGTCTCGTATTGCGCGCACCGATGTTGTACACCGCACCCGATCGTCCATTTTCCAAGACCGCGAGAATCGCTCGACAGTGATCTTCCACATAAATCCAGTCGCGCACATTTAGTCCGTCGCCGTAAACGGGAATTGACTCATTGTGAATCGCGTTTGTGATCGCTAGCGGCAAAAATTTTTCCGGAAATTGGCGCGGTCCATAGTTGTTGCCGCAACGGGTAATCACAACATCCAAGCCAAACGTGTGATGGGCCGCTCGTGCGAGATGTTCAGCGGCAGCTTTTGACGCAGCGTATGGACTGTTTGGAGATAATTCGGATTCTTCGGTGAAGAAACTCGATTCTGTTTCCGGCAGACTCCCCATTACTTCGTCTGTGGAAATGTGTACCACTCGACGAACATTTCGCGCCCTTGCTACATCCAGTAGAACCTGGGTGCCAATCACATTTGTTACAAGAAACTCATGTGCGGACCGAATACTTCGATCTACATGTGACTCAGCGGCGAAATTGATAATCGCGTCGCACTCTTGCGGAAGATGCGCAAGTACGGCTTCCTTATCAATTATGTTTCCGTGAACGAAGCTGTGCCGAGACTTATCAAAACGAGCGACGTTCTCGAGATTTCCCGCGTAAGTCAAAGCATCGAAGTTCGTAATCGAACAGTTCGGTTCGTGCGAGAGTAACGACTCAATGAACGCCGAACCAATAAAACCGGCTCCGCCTGTAACAAAGTAGCGTTTCATTCGTCAGGAAATGTCAGGACTCACAGACTCAAAACCATTTGT
Organism: Blastocatellia bacterium; assembly: GCA_003175865.1. GTDB lineage: Bacteria > Acidobacteriota > Blastocatellia > Pyrinomonadales > Pyrinomonadaceae > PSRF01. Next base: position 566 of record PSRF01000265.1, on the reverse strand, counting down.
GCCAAACACACTATGAACGAACCCTTTAGTTGTCAACATTCACCACAACCAGGGAAAAGTGTTCGCCGATCGAAAGCCCAGTTCATCAAAACTGGTTTTTGAAACAAAAACGTCACGGAATTGCAATTTGACCTGGTTGACGAAATGCACTATTAGAAGCAGCGCTTTTTAAACGACGATTGTCAAATCCGTTTGTAGCAAACCTCGCTAAAGACACAATGGTCCCAAACTATCCACCGTTGTGTTCTCTCAGTTTCCTAATTCGACTAGAAGTGCTTGGTCCTTGCGCCTTGTAAAACTTCAGACTCAGAGTGAGCACCTAATCGTCCAAGCTAACGCGCCTAACGGCTACTAACATTGGTAGCTCAGCATTCACCGAGTCTCGTATAGAGACATCTTCGGTCGTACCTCAAGGAGAATCCATAATGTCCACCGATTCAGCCTCCACCTCTAAATGCCTTTATCGTGTTTCGCGCTCAGGTTTGCTCATCGTCACCGTCATTGTTTTTGGAAGTCTTTTAGCGATTCCTCTTTTTAGTAGTTCGGCATCATCCAGGAAGCTCATT
>PSRF01000021.1 GCA_003175865.1 Blastocatellia bacterium | reverse complement strand
TCATATCTAAGGCGCTCAGTCGAAGGTGATCCTCCAACTGACAGTGCACCCAGATCAGCGGTCGGATTCAATGGTCCAGAGTTAACCAGGCTGTTGCACTTCGGACAGCGAACGTTGAATGGCCGACTGTTCGACTTCGGATTTTCTACCTGTAGACGCGTCGAGCAATTTGAGCAAACGACAATCATGATTTTATTCGATAAGTCCCAGCATTGAGCCTGAGTCTGAAAATGCACCAACTGGAACCTGCTCCACCTCGCGGCGAATGAAGTCCTCGGCGGCAGTCATTCCTTTCAAGAGCAACAGCATGTTGTTTTGGTTCGTTGCGAATGCAAGGCCGTCTTCAAGTGTGACTGTGTTCGACTCGATCAATCCCTTGATGACTGTGTCGAAATCCTGCATACCATCGAGTTTTCCATCGCGCATTGCGTCCAGCAATGATTTTCCTTCCCCTTCGCCGTTCTCGATATATTCGCGTGTTCTTGGACTGGAACGCAGAATCTCAACTGCTGCCATTCGTCCACGGCCGTCAGCCCGCGGAATCAGACGCTGAGAGACGATGTATCTGAAGGTTTGTGCGAGACGCGTCCTGATTACCGGCTCTTCGTTTTTCGGGTAGAGACCGATAATTCGATCGACAGTCTTTGAAGCATCTATGGTGTGGAGAGTCGACAGAACGAGGTGACCAGTCTCTGCAGCTTCCATCGCAATTTCAGTGGTTTCGTAATCTCGCATTTCACCGATCAGAATTACTTTCGGCGCCTGTCGAAGTGTGGCGCGAAGTGCAGAGGGGAAATCACGAGTGTCGTGCCCGATTTCGCGCTGATTGATCGTTGAGTTCTTGTGATTGTGCAAAAACTCGATTGGATCTTCGATGGTAACGACGTGATAGTTCTTCTTCTCGTTGATGATGTCGATAATGGCTGCCTGAGTTGAGCTCTTACCGGATCCTGTCGGGCCTGTTACTAACACTAAACCATTTCTCAATTCCGCAATGTCACCGAGCTGTAGAGGCAAACCGAGTGAGCGAAGACTCGGGATGTCGGTGGGAATAACCCTCATTACAATCGAGTAAACGCCTCTTTGCTGAAAAATATTGACGCGAAAGCGTGCTCGAGATGGCAGTGAATAACTGAGATCGGCTGTACCGGTACTGGCTAAACGTTCCGCAGCATCCGCATTTCCGTGTAGAAGGGTTAGGGCAATTACTTCAGTTTGATACGGGGAGAGTTTTTGTATGCCAAGCGGCTGGAGCGGCGTGAGCTTGCCGTTGATCTCAACCTGCGGTGGTTGCCCAACGGAGAAATTCAAGTCACTGATTTTGTCCGACACGAGCAACATTCGCTCGATAATCGGGGGCAGATCGAAGAAACTCATTGGGGCGAGACTCCAAGATTGAATTAGCTGACCGGTAAATGCCGCGGCAGGAGAGCGACTCGGAGGCATAGTCCCTCTCGAATCATCTGCGATTTTCGCGCATAACGCTGATTAACGCAAGTTAATTTTGTTGAACACATTAAGGCGTTAAATGGTCAAGACGTGTTGAATACCTGAGGAAATATTGTTTGGTTGGCGAAGGATCGCCGAAATTAGCGCAACGCTGTCGGCCCCGGCCGCCAGAACCTCCGGAATTCTGCTGATGGAAATGCCACCAATTGCAACGAGAGGTATGTTAGGTACCGCCGCTCGCACCTGGCGAATGCCGTCTAAGCCTACTACTGGGTCAGGATTGCTCTTGGTGGTTGTTGAAAAAACGGGCCCGATCGCCAGGTAATCAATTGGTAAATCCATCGCATTCCTGGCCTGTTCGACGGAGTGCGTTGAAAAACCTATCAAAGCATCTGCACCTAGCAATTTCCGCGCGAGGATGGGATCGAGGTCATCCTGCCCGAGGTGGACCCCATCAGCGTGGAGAGTCAGCGCCAAATCCACTCGATCGTTGATTATGAGTTTTGCGCCGTGAGCGCGGCCGACGTCGAGCGCCCTTTTCGCCTCTTGATAGAACTCGCGGGTGGTCCGGTTCTTTTCGCGAAGTTGAATCAGCGACGCACCACCGTCGATTAACCTTATCACCTGTTCCGCCTGCGACATCCCAGCCATCGCTACGTCCGTTATCGGGTAGATTTTGGGAATTAACCGTGGCATAGGACGAACTGATCAATCAACCTCTTTGCGCTTCGGTCTCTGATTAGCAGGCAGCACTCTCTTTCGAAGTCGTATGCTTTGGGGAGTCACTTCAACGAGCTCGTCGTCGGCGATAAACTCTAAAGCCTGCTCGAGCGACAACTCTTTTGGTGGCACTAGTCTCATTGCCTCGTCGGCAGTGGACGCTCGCATGTTTGTTAATTTCTTTTCCTTGATTGCGTTGACATCCAGATCCACTGCGCGAGCATTCTCACCGATGATCATCCCTTCATAAACCCTGATTCCAGGTCGCACAAACAACGTTCCCCGTTCTTGAAGATTGAAGAGTGCGTAGGTGGTAGTTTCGCCCATTCGATCCGCAACAAGTGATCCCGTCGAGCGACCGCGCAGTGGTCCCTGCCAGTTGCCCCAGCGGAGAAACATTGTATTCAACAGTCCAGTTCCCTTGGTCTCGGTCAGGAACTCGTTTCTAAATCCGATTAATCCCCGTGACGGTGCTTCAAATTCGAGTCGCACTCTGCCGGTCCCATGGTTCACCATCTTCGTCATCTGACCACGACGACGGCCCAGAGCCTCAGTAATCACTCCAATGAACTCATCAGGACAATCGACGACAACCGCTTCGATTGGTTCGAGTGTCTGGCCATCCGTGATATGGGTAATCGCTTCGGGCTTTGAGACCTGCAGTTCATAACCCTCGCGCCGCATCATCTCAATCAAGATCGCTAATTGCAGCTCGCCGCGTCCCGATACTTTGAATTGATCGGGTGAATCAGTTTCCTCGACCCGAATAGCGACATTACCAAGCAGCTCTTTCTCTAGTCGTTCTTTCACCTGACGTGAAGTGACAAACCTCCCTTCGCGTCCCGCAAACGGCGAATTGTTAACACCGAAGATCATCGCGATTGTTGGCTCATCAACAGCAATCGCGGGTAACTGCTGCGGGTTTTCAAAGGACGTGATCGTGTCGCCGATATTGATGTTCTCAATTCCCGCTAGTGCAACGATTTCACCAAAGCCAGCTTGCTCGACCGGTTCACGCTTCAACCCCTCGAAGACGTAGAGCTGAGACACGCGCGTCTTGAACACGGAGCGATCCGGTTTGACGACCGCGATCTGATCACCAACTTTTATCTCACCGGAAAAAATTCGACCAATCGCAAGACGACCTACGTAGTCGTTGTAGTCCAGATTGGCGACGAGCAACTGCATCGAGTCGTTGCGTTGCTCCTTCGGTGGTTGAATCGTTTCCACAATCTGGTCGAACAACGGTTGCAAGTTGGAACTGCTGTCCTCCAGTTTTTTCTTCGCAACACCGTCTCTTGAGATCGCGTAGAGGATCGGAAACTCGATCTGTTCGTCGGTTGCGTCGAGATCCAAAAACAGTTCGTAGATCTCATCGACCACTTCGTTTGGTCTCGCGTCGCTACGATCGATTTTATTCACGAGTGCGATCGCTGGTAGTCGTGCCTCGAGAGCTTTACGCAACACGAAGCGAGTTTGTGGCAAGCAACCTTCTGCAGCGTCAACCAACAACATGACTCCATCAACCATCTTCAGTACGCGTTCGACTTCTCCGCCAAAATCTGCGTGGCCGGGTGTGTCGACGATATTGATCTTGGTATCGCGATAACGGACTGCGGTGTTCTTTGCCATGATGGTTATGCCGCGCTCACGTTCGAGATCCATGGAGTCCATCACTCGCTCTCTTACTTGTTCATTTTCACGGAACGTTCCCGATTGGCGCAGCATTGCGTCGACCAGAGTAGTCTTGCCGTGGTCGACGTGTGCGATGATTGCGATGTTCCGAATGTCTTCTCTTTGTTTCACTGCCACCACCCCTGCATTCAGTTTCAGTTTTACGCGAAACGGCTATGTTAGCACTGGATTTGGAAAAGATTGAGCAGAGCGACCTAACAATTAGAATTGATTGGTTTGTTTGAGAGCTTCGTAAAGGACAATCGCTACCGCGGTCGCCAGGTTGAGGCTTCGGATTCTCGGATTGGGCATCGGAATTCTCAAGCAGTGTTCCCAATTATCGCGCAGTAATTCCTCAGGTAACCCGCGGGTTTCCCGCCCAAAGACTAAACAGTCATCAGGCCTGAATGACCATTGGTGATAGGAGCGCTCCGCCTTAGTGCTGAGAAATAAGAATCGTGAGGTTGTCAAACTAGCTCGAAGGGATTGCAGGTCTGCATGACGTTGCAGGATTACTTCCGGCCAGTAATCTAAACCTGCTCTCTTGACAGCTCGATCATCCAGGCGGAAACCGGTTGCACCGACAATATGCAATGGCACTCTTGTCGCTGCGCACAAGCGCGCGATGTTGCCAGTGTTCGGAGGTATCTCAGGTTCAATAAGCGCAACGTTGATCATGTCTCTTGCTCGACAAGTGTAACGTTGCGATCGATAGAAGCAAAAAGAACGACGAGCTTCGCTTGAAGATCTCGTCGTTCCTTTTGTAAGACCCCGCGGGTCTCAGAAGTTTGTGTGCGCCTGTGGAGGGTTTGTAGTGTGACCTGCTGGTTCGAGTTATCTCTTCTTTGCGGCTTTCTTGGCTCCGCCCTTCTTCGCGGCCTTTTTGGTGCCACCCTTTTTCGCTGCTTTCTTTCCACCTTTCTTAGTTGCCATAGCTTGTATGTGCTCCTTTTTAGAGATTAGTTTTTTGGTTTCATTCACGACCACAAGATACTGTGTGTGCTTTAGTCTTGTGGGCTAGAGTAAACGGCGCACAACATCTTGCTATATAAACGCAAATGCTGAGGTTGTCAACAACTTATTACTTCTCCATGAAAATTTTTTCCGCGTGTCTTAAGCGGGAGATGAGCTGTTTGTGAGCAGATGAAACACTAATGAGCAGCTCGCGTACAAACTCATTGAGTGTGAAACTAAGTCATCACGAGACAGTAGAAGACTCGATTCCGCGATCGATCAACGCTTCGCGATCGAAACTTGTTATTTGCATGAACAAGTGGATGGTCCAACTTAACTACTGACGAAACAGCGGAGTGAAGATCCACTGATCGAGTTCATCGATCCCGTAGTAAGTAAGTACTGATTTATTTTTATTGCGTGGTGAGACTCCAACGAATGGACCACTTGAATCATCATCTATGGATGACGAATCGCTGCTCTTTTGATCAGTTCCCGTGTTGAGAACACTGGTAATCATCGGCACCGCTAACTGTTGCAGCTGCGCCATTTGCCGGTCTTGCGGAGTTGGGACAAGGTTGCCTGCATAAAAGAGAATTGCTCTCTGAAAATCAATGAGCGCCTGACTACGCGGTCGAACAAAACGCCATTCACCGTTCGGCGACAAGGGATCATGTGCAGCACTCGCGCGCAAAATTTGTCGCTTCTTCGCGCCACCCTGAACTGGAATTCCTTCCAGCAGTTGATCCATCGATGATGGCAAAGCTTGGTCACCTTGCAGACGAAGTGTTTGAAAGCGATTGATGTAGTAAGCACGAATTGCGTCAGCTACTTGCTCACCGCGGAAGATGGATTCTTTCTCACGTTCGCGTTGTGCTTGCTGCTGAATACTTGGTGCGAGAGCCATCGCAAACAGCGCGAGGATGGTCATCATAGCGAGGAGCGCAACAAGCGTGTAACCACCCTCAGCACGTCGCATTCGATGCCGATCCACTGAGAGATGACACGAAACGGAGTTTACGTGACACCCGCATATCTTGTGGTCGTCGCTGTGCTCAAGGTTCATCATCTTCAGCGTCTACCTTGGGTGTTGGACGTGCCAAAGGTGATCCAGGACCACGTTCACCTTCACTCATTGTAAGCTTGTGACGAATTTTCAAATTCGTATCAACGAGTACTACCTCTTTCTCTGAAATACTGGTGACGCGAAATCTTCCGCTAAGCAGATCGCCACGTTGTACGTTCAGGATCTCCTTACTACTCTTGTCCTGCAGATACGCAGTGCTCACCCTGTGCTGAGTATCGATCAGACCGATGTAGCTGTAGTTCGGAGTGGGAGGCGGCGAGATGTTCAGCTGTATCACTTTCGAGTACAAACGACTGTCACTGGTCCTAACTGTGATCTGCCGCATGCCAGGATTCGCAATCAACGACGCAGGAACGACTGCGGACAACTGCTGTGGATTCCGAAACCTCGTTGGCAACTCGCGTCCATCGACATTGATCTTCAGGTCGGGCGTAAACTTGTCACCAGACACTTCCAAAGTGAACTCGTCGGTCTGCGCATACACATTTGTCGGAGAGATCGTTGTTATCAAAACGGGCGGAGTAGGCGTTGGCGTAACCGTTGGCGTCGGCGAGGGAGCCTTAACGGGTGGAGCCGGTTCGTAATATGCAAATATGTTGCGCTGCGGTTCCGGCACCCTGGGTGGGTTTATCTGGAAATTTACTTCCTCCAATTGACTGGTCAGGTCCTCAAGTTCTGCAGATTGCTTGTCCGTCCCGGTCTGCCTATTGGCTCTTTGTTGGCTCTGCGTACCTGGTGTGGTAGCCGCTCTTTGGGGCGTGGAAGACGAACCAAAGCCAAAGAATGTCCACCACAAAAACAAAACGGCAACGAAACCCAGGATCCCAGCCCAGATGAGTTTCTTCTTTTCTCCGGGTCTACTTAAGTCGATGGCTTGCATATTATTCCTGTGAACCAGCCGCCCGTTGAAAGTACGTGGTCATGTTCAGTTGTAGACTCACTAGCGACGAACGTGAACCGGTAGAGTTTTCCGCAGGAACTTGGGTTGCCGCATCCGTTGAGGAATTGTTTTGAGTAGCTCTCTGCAGTTCAACCTGGTTAATGATCAAGAATTGTTTGCTGTTTTCGATGTCACTAATGAAATGACGAATGTTTTGATAAGGCCCCTCGACCGTCACATCGACAGCAATCCCTGGGTAAACACTTTCCCATCTCGTACTCGTGTTCTTACCAGGCGTCTTGGTGTCAGACGAATCAAGTGCGGCGTAGGTTGGGCCAGACGTGTTACGTAGCCCGTTTTTTACCAAAAGCTTGTTGAGATCTTCGTAGAGTTCCATTCTTCCCTGCGCAGCATCAACCAAACCAACTGATTCGAAATGTTCCAAACTCTTTTCGAGCCGATCTTTCTTCTGCTGAACGGTCTGATCTTTTTCGAGGATTGTTTTCGACTTCTTAAGATTGGTCTGAAGCTGCACACGGTCATCTTTCAATGACTGCAAGCGCGATCTTGCGGGCAAGAGAAAATATAGGTAGCTCAAAACGACTACCAGCAAGATGAAGGAGCTGATTGTCAGCGCGATTATCTCTGCAACTCCAAACATCTTCCCGCGACGAGATTCAAATAGCGTCGCCAGTCCACCGGATGAGTTTGAGCGCCGTGAAGAAGCGTTGATGGGTTCTTCGTTCATCGTCGCTCCTCCTTTGCTGTGTCATCAGTTTCCAACTTTGCGACATTTTGAGGCGTGAAGCCGGCGCGCGGCCGGTAGATTACGAGCAACTCATAGGTGGTTCCACTTTCACCTCGACCTTTCTGCAGTTGCTGCGAAAGCAATTGAGCCTCAAAAACGCCTCCTTTATTCATCGACGAAATCATGTCGGTAATGATGGTGGCACTCTTAGCAAACACACCAAGTTCCAGCTCAGCTACGGTTTCATCTCCCTTCTTACTTACATTTCGAACTGCTATCCGCGACACTCTGACTGTACCAGGTAAGGAAGACTCGAGATCCGCGAAAAGTCTCGACCATGAGAACTCTTTCCTGTCAACCAATTGATGTGCAGCTTTTAACGCTTGCTGTGTCTGCGGTGACATCGAACCAACGACTTCTTTTGCGTCCTTCAGGACCGATGACTCCTCCTGTTTGAAACGGTTTATGTCAGCCGAAACTGTTGTAGCCTCACGGTTCGCACTGGTCGTCAAGACCACGACGACCAATAAACCGACAAAAGAGATAGCTAGAATGAAGAAGGTCAGCACCCACGGCAGGATGCGGTTTGTAAAGGGTCTGGAGGCTAAATTAAGACTACTGTTCACTACGCAAATCCTCTCGCCGGTTCAACGCAAATCGCTCTTCTGTCGAGGAAGGATACACGTCGAAACGAACCAATCGCAAACCAGGTGGCTGTTTTGGCGGGTAGCTTGAGTCCAGCCAGTTCTTTACACGACAAACAAGACGGGTGGTTGCGAAAAGCCGCACCCTGGACTCATCCGCGACGTGGAGGTAACGGTTTATCTGTTGCGGCAAGTGAGGGCTGATAAGCGCAAATGAGATTTCGCCCAGCACGCTTCGCACGATAAAGTGCTGAATCGGCCAGTTCAACTAGTTTGATGGGATCTGTCGCATCGTCGGGGTAAGCGGCAATGCCAACGCTAATCGTTAAGCGGAACGTACTGGCAACATCCGCAGTTAGGTCAGCAGAAGCTACGAATGGATGTTCTTCAACTGCCCGACGTACACGTTCAGCAGCAACCACTGCTTGTGCGTAATCGGCTTCGAGCAAGAACGCCGCAAATTCTTCGCCGCCAAACCGTGCAGCGACATCTCCCGAGCGCAACGCGGCCTTAACTATCATGCCCATGTCACGCAGTGTGCGACTACCCACCAAATGGCCGTATGTGTCGTTGACTTCCTTAAAGTGATCGATGTCGATCATCAGGACACAGAATGGGAGACCTTCTCCCTCAGCTCGCCCGGCTTCACGGCGCAACTCCGTAAAGAAAGACTTACTCGTAAGCAGTCCCGTTAACTCATCGTGAGCAAGTAAACGATGGATCTGCTGTTGGAATTCACGATCTATCTCATCAAGTAGGTCAAAGCGAAAGAGATGGTCGCCAATGACGATCTTATCCCCGTCGTTCAGAAACGCCTGCTGGATCACTTGACCATTAACTAGTGTTCCGTTTGTCGAACCCAGGTCCTTAATCCGAAAACGCACACCGCGAGTGACATCACTCTCTGTAATAATTTGAGCGTGCATCCTTGAGGTCTTGAAGTCATTAAGACGAATGTCCGCTTCCAGGGCGCGACCCAGGACCACCCTATCTCTCTCAAGCGGAATCGGTGTGCCAATTAACTCGCCACGCAACGACACCAGGACCGGTCGACGTTCGCGATTCCCGAGTTCGGAGTCGCTAGCGCCGCTTACTTCAGTAGTCACAGTCTCATCGTCGTGGGTTTCACTGGTCATTTTTAGAGGGGTCAATCAGAAAAGTGTTTCCAGGTGCGGAGCCCATAACCCTTCGGGCTTCGGTATCTTAGCGCGGAGACAGCATGGCAGCAAGAACGATTAGACGTGCTGGGCAACATCACTTCCTCGCGTCAGGACCATGACTTGTAGGCATTCCAAAGTTACTCCTATAATTAGACATCCGAGATAAAAGGGAGTTCGGACGTGAAAGAAGCTTTGAGTGGAACTTGCTGCGATTCGGCGACTACAGAGTCCGTGGAACGTGTCGCGATCGCCGCGCTGCCGACTGATTATGGAGATTTTCAGATTGCAGGCTATCGTTCGTTAATTAGTGATGAGGAGTTTGTGGTCTTGTTCAAGGGAAAGATGGAGCGCAACGTACCCACGCTTGTGCGTATTCATTCCCAATGTTTGACGGGAGATGTCTTCGCTTCCACTAAGTGCGATTGCGGCAGGCAGCTACATCGAACGATGCAGATGATTCAACAGGAAGGCCTCGGAGCTGTCGTCTATCAACAGCAGGAGGGCCGGGGCATTGGAATCCTGAACAAGATTCGCGCCTATGCGCTTCAGGATAAAGGTGCGGACACCGTTGAGGCGAATGAGCGACTTGGTTTGGCAGTAGACCTGAGAGAGTATCGTCAGTGTGCCGAGATTCTGTTTGACCTGGGTCTTTGCAAGGTGAAAGTAATTTCTAACAATCCTTTGAAACTGCAAGCGCTCGAGGAAGCAGGACTGAAGATAGTCGAGCGGGTTTCGATTGAAGTCGACTCCACTGAAAAGGCAGCTGCGTATCTTCGAACCAAAAAAGAAAAGCTGGGTCACTTGCTCGAACTCAAGAAGTCATAGCGCTAAACTAAACTGTAGGTGCTCCTAAATTTGAAAGGGCCGCTTCTGCGGCCCTTCTTTATTGCTTGCTTCTCAGGTCTTTTATGGTGCCTTTGATCCGGTCAGCGTCAGGAGCCTTGGGATCGAGCTTGAGGTATTTCTCAAGCTCGTCAGCGGCTTGCTGGTTCTTTTTTGAACTCATGTAAAGACCGCCCAGATACTTGTGGGCCAGCGCCAGGTTCTCGCCACCGTTCGCAACCGCAGCTTCGAGTTCCTTCTGACTCTCCTCATACCGTTTAGTACTGACATAAGTCAGCCCGAGATAATAGTGGGCCGTCGGACCCGGACTATTGAGATTCAGTGCTTCACGTAATTGCGCCTCCGCATCGTCAAACTTTTTGAGATTGAAGAGTGCAATACCGAGGCTTAAGTGTGCAGAAGGATCTTTAGGCTCGAGCTTCACTAACGTCTCGAAAGTCTCGGCAGCCTTGTTCATGTCTTTCATCATCATGTATTGCGTGCCGAGATCGTGAAGCGCGATCGTAAAGTTAGGGTAAGCCGCGATGGCACTGTTTAGAAATTCGACAGCGCTCTTCGAGTTTCCCTTTTTCATCGCTTCGGTTGCCTTTTGGTAGTTACTCAAAGCTGCGGGAGGAACATTTGCAAAGGCAGGATTCGAAGCATCAGCTTTCATTCGAAGTTGAATCGTTACCTGAGTTGAGCGAGTCCCTCCCTCGCGGCCAATCTGTACACTCTCGCGCGCAGTTTCGTACTCCTTACCGCCATTAACGACAACCGAGTAGCTACCCG
>PSRF01000270.1 GCA_003175865.1 Blastocatellia bacterium | reverse complement strand
GAATTTGCTGACGTCTTTCTGGAGCAAATTGGGAAGTTCTCTGAACTGGCTGCGATTGACGCATCGCGGCTTCGAGTTCAGCGTCTGAGGGCAAACCCAACGATAGATTGCCTGAAGCAAGGACGGAAGAAAGAAGGCGGTAGATCGCTGCCTCAGTTTGACTTGCCAGCGTGTCCATCTCAGCAAGCTCTGCGCGGACACCATCAGCTTCAGCTTCGAGCTCCCGTAGCCGTGCAGCAAGATGCATACGTGCAGCCCGCGACTGGCGCAGACTCTGTTCAAGGCGGGACAGAAGATTTTCGTTAGGGCGGTCCATCGGGCGGAATTCTAGAGGTGTTTCAGCGTTTGCACAATAGAAAGATTGCCGGATTCCCTTACCTGTCGCGCTCGAGGACGTAAGTTGGCAGCGCGCGTAGTGATTCCGAGTAATCGGTTATCGGCAGTGCATCCAAAGCGGCGTGGGCCCTTTCAGCATAGCCGTTCGCACACTCGCGAGCCTTCTCTAGCGATCCAGTTCGTTCGATAGCCTCGAGCAAATCCTTTTGATTAACTTCCTCATAGCTACCAGAACGCAAGACAGTCTCAATCATTGAAGACGCATCAGGATATGCTTCCATCAGGTAGATAAGAGGCAAAGTGACTTTGCCGCCCAACAAATCAACGCCAGCAGCTTTACCGATTGCCGCTTCATCAGCAGTGAAATCCAAAAGGTCGTCGATCAATTGAAATGCAATGCCAAGGTTCAGACCATACTCACGTAACGCGTGTTGTTGGGCCTCGTTTGCAGTTCCAAGTATCGCCCCGATTTCACAACTAGCGCTGAAGAGGTATGCCGTCTTGCGCGTTAGCACGTCTAAATATTGTGCCTCGGACAAATCAGCATGGCCCAACAAAGTTAACTGGAGAAGTTCGCCCTCCGTCATCTTTCTGGTGACATGTGTAAGAATGTCAAGAATAGGCAACGAGCGCTCAGCCAGACTCGTTTCAAACGCCGACATGTACAACCAATCACCCATCAGCACTGCAGTTTCATTTCCGTAGAGCGCGTTTACCGTTGGACGGTTTCGACGCGTGTCAGCTTTGTCGATAATATCGTCGTGGACCAGTGTTGCAGTGTGGAGAAATTCCATCACTGTTGCCATGCGAATTGAGTTGTATCGAGAACCATCTCCGCCGACTGCATAGTTGGAAAGAATCGTTAACGCCGGTCGCACACGTTTGCCACCCGAGACGCGCAAATATTCACCGAGATAGGCGATCACTTGAACGTTCGAACGGGCCTGTCGTTCAAACTCCACTTCGACTTGCTGAAGTTCGTTTGAGATGAGACTAAAGATGCGTCGTGCGGAGACGCGGGCTTCTTCTTCGAGTGCAATTGTGTTTCCGGACAAAGTCATCGGTTTAGGAAGATTAATTTGATCGATAGTTTGTGAACTGCATGTGAATTCCAAAATCCTTGCCTTTGAGTTTTGCAATTATGTCCTGCAACGTGTCGCGGTCACGACCGGTTACACGTACAACATCACCCTGAATTGCGGCTTGGACCTTCGCCTTCGAGTCCTTGATAAACTTAACGACTTCCCTGGCTTTCTCTTGCGGTATGCCCTCTTGAATCTGCGCGCGTTGTCGCACCGTGCCACCAGCGGCTGGCTCAACCTGGCCATAACTGAACGCTTTCAGCGGCACACTGCGACGCACAAGTTTCTGCTGCAGGATATCATTCATATTGCGCAGCTTGGTTTCGTCTTCAGCTGTCAACACAAGCTCAGACTTCTCCATCACCACAGTCGCGGAGCTACCTTTGAAGTCGAAGCGCTGGCGCACCTCTTTGATTGTCTGGTTCAGTGCATTGGTAATTTCTGCGCGGTCGACCTGCGAAACAATATCAAATGAATTCTGCTGAGCCATTACTGATTAGTTTTCGATTTTCCTCGGAGCGGTTTGACTTGTAGCGAGAATAACATCAAACGGAGGGCATGTGAAAGTTGTCGCTAGCTGAACTAAAGAACCACGAGCGCTAGCGACCGGATGCTAGACTCAACTCCCGTGAACCAGGCTTCTGATCGTCACTGCCGCCGGTTCCCTACTCAGGTTCCACATCTAATTCAAACAATTTTGCAAAGTTCTCTGTCGTCACGGCGCTGATGTAGTCAAGATTCACTCCGTGAATTTCCGCCAAACACTTCGCAACCTCAGCCACAAATGCCGGTTCGTTTCTGCGCCCACGGTGAGGAACAGGAGCGAGGAAAGGACAATCCGTCTCAATCAACAGACGGGTGAGTGGCACCCGCTTGGCCACATCGCGCAGGTCCTGTGCCTTTTTGAAAGTCACGATCCCGGAGAACGAAATCATGAAACCGAGATCGAGCGCTTTCAACGCAAGGTCTGAACTACCACTGAAACAGTGAAACACACCCTTTCGTTCTGAGTCGCCAAAGTGGTTATCCAAGATCTCAATCGTTTCGACTTCCGCTTCGCGCGTATGAATGATGACTGGCAAGTTGAATTCGCGTGCAGCTCGTAATTGACGCGCAAATACCTCCATCTGCACGTCTCGTGGTGAGTTGTCATAATGGAAGTCGAGCCCGATTTCACCCCAGGCAATCATGCGGGCGCCACTCAAAAGCTTTTTCGTTTTCGCTTCAGCGGCATCATTATAGTGACGTGCATCGTGTGGGTGCGTGCCAATCGCGGTGTAGATGTTGGAATGTTGCTCACCGACTGTTACTGCACGTTCAAAGGCACTGCTGTGAGGGTCGCCAGTACCGACGTTCAGAATGTAAGAAACGCCTGCAGCCGCTGCACGCTGCAGGATCTGCTCTCGATCAGCGTCAAACTCCGGGCCATCAATATGAGCATGTGAATCGATGAGCATGATAGTAGGGGCGGCACTCTGTGGCCGCCCCTCGTGTTGATAACCAAGCTAAAAATTGACTTCTAGACGAAAAATCCTGAGTCGCACCGAGGGCGGCCACTGAGGGCCGCCCCTACAGTTACTTCAGTCTCGCCCCATTTGGGACATCCTCTGTGAACGTAGCGATTACGGGTCGACCCTCTTCGCCATAAGACGCTGCAACCACCATTCCCTGCGACTCAAAACCACGCAACTTCCGCGGCTTCAAGTTAGCGACGACTACAACTTTACGGCCGATCATCTGCTCAGGCTTGTAGTACTGAGCGATTCCAGCAAGCACCTGACGCGGTTCTGCTTCGCCAATATCGATCTTCATCAGCAGAAGTTTGTCAGACTTCGGCGCAGGCTCAGCCGACAGCACCTGGCCCACCCGCAGATCAACTTTCGCGAAGTCGCCAATTTCAATGAAGCTCGTAACTCCAACTCCATCTGCTTCCGTCGCATGTGTCATCGGGGGAGCAGGCTTAGTTTCGTCCTTAGCTGGAGCCGATGGAACAGCCTCCGCTTCAGTTGCATGTGCACCAGAACTCTGACCCTCCGTGATTGCTGTCATTGTCTTTGCCTTGTCTATTCGAGGGAACAACGGTTTCACTTCACCCATCACGGTTCCTTCCTGCAGTCCACCCCACTTCAACGACGCGGGATCGACAGACTCAGGTGAACCAGGTAGTCCAAGTTGACTCCAGATTTCGCGACTCGAATCCGGCATCACCGGATACAACAACACTGCTAGCCAACGCAGCGTCTCAGCCGCACGATACAGAACGGCATTGAGCGTCTGCGTTTGATTTTCATCCTTAGCGAGATCCCACGGCTTCGCGTCTGTAATCATCTTGTCAACACGCGCTACCACGGCCCAGGCCGCTTCAAGCGCACGACTAAAAGCGAAAGTTTCAAAATGCTGCAGGTACTGTTCACGTGACGTTTCGAGGAAGCCGACAGTGGTGGTCTCATCTGTGTCGACGCCGCTTCTCTTCGCAAACAACAGCTTGTCTTCAGAGATTTGTCCGGATGGAATTCGCCCGTCACGGTATCGGTCGATCATGGTCAAGGTTCTGCTGGACAAGTTTCCTAACCCACTGGCGAGATCACTGTTGGACCGATCGATTAACGCTTCATAGCCAAAACGACCATCCTGACCAAAAACCATTTCACGCAATGAGAAGTAGCGAATTGCATCTATCGAAAAGTAACGATCGAGGACGTCAAGTTCGATTGTGTTACCAAGAGTCTTCGACATCTTTCGCCCTGTAGGATCGAGCCACATGCCGTGCGCAACGATCGCACGCGGAAGAGGTACAGCTGCGGCCAGGAGGAATGCAGGCCAATACACCGCATGAAATCTCAGGATATCCTTGCCAACTAGATGTAACGCAGGCCAGAACTTTTCAAAGCCAACGGCTTTCTCGCGCTCCTCATTCCCGAAACCGATTGCCGTGATGTAGTTAATCAGCGCGTCAAACCAAACATACATCGTGTGTGCCGGATCATCGGGAACAGGGACTCCCCAGCTCACAGAGGTCTTCAAGCGACTTATGGCCAGATCTTGCAGCCCACCGCGAACGAAGCTGACAACTTCATTCCGGCGCGACTCCGGCCTGACAAAGTCCGGATTGCTTTCATAAACCGAGAGTAGCGCCTGATCGTAATCAGACAAACGAAAGAAATAACTCTCTTCAGAAACTCGATCTAGTGGCGTGTCGTGAATCAAACATGTCGGTGGTTCACCTTCAGTAGTTGGTTTCTTGTATTCATCCTCCGTTTTGTACTCGGCACACGCAGCGCAAAACCAACCTTCGTAGTGTCCTTTGTAGATCGCATCGTTTCCTTTTGGAGTTTTAGCTCGAGCGATTCGCCTCCAAAGCTCGCTCACACCTTCATAATGAAACGGCTCAGTAGTGCGCATGAAGATGTCGTAACCACCATGCGCGGTGTCGAGGCCGAACTCAGCAGTCATCTTCTTGTAATAACCGACAACATAGTCAGCTTGTTCTTTTGGTGTCCGGCCAGCTTTTTGTGCAGCCCTTTCGATGTTGATGCCGTGTTCATCTGTTCCTGTAAGAAAGTACGTCTCGATACCGCGCTGTCGTTTGGAGCGCGCAATCGTGTCGGCGACGATCATCGTGTAGAGATGACCGAGATGAGGAAGACTGTTGGCGTAATAGATTGGTGTTGTGACGTAAAAGGTCATGTGTGCAATTGTTTCTATGTGCTCTGTGTCTCTGTGTTTATCTTCTCGACGACGACTTAGAGATCTATCGTTTTCGTGCAAACTCATCACCGGGGTTGAACCGCGGCATCTCAGCAGCATCAGCGATACGTCTCCCAATCGCCAACGCTATCTCCGCTTCCTGAATCATTCCGCGATAATTCCAGCTATCTTTCATCTCATCGGATGGTTGATGGTAATGTGCGGTGTTATAGGCCTTGAATTGTTCCTCGCCCCATTCTTTCGGGTGACCGACATAGTCGTTCCCTTCCTTCAGACTGATCGAAGGAACTCCCACTTTCGCAAATGGAAAATGGTCTGAACGAAAAAATGATCCCTGCTCGGGTCGCGCATCAGGTGAAACACGCAATCCTTTTTCCTTCGCAACAGCCTCGACAACAGCCTTCAGAGTAGAACGCTCCGCACCCAACGGGATGAAATCATTTGTTGGACCAAGCACATTCATGGAATCGAGGTTTACATTTGCAGCTGTCTTATCCAACGGAACAAATGGATGTTGCGAGTACCACTCGGCGCCTAGTAGCCCTTGTTCTTCGCCCGTCGGAAACAGAAACAGACTCGATCTGCGCGGACGTTGCGACGCCCGTAGCTTGGCTATCGTCTCCGCAATCGCCAGCACACAAGCAACGCCGGAAGCATTGTCTAAGGCGCCGTTGTAAATCGTGTCTCCATTCTTGTCTGGAGCTCCAACGCCAAGATGGTCCCAATGTGCTGAGTAAACGACATACTCGCTGCGCAACTTCGGATCACTACCTTCCAAAGTGCCAACTACATTCGGCGCCGCGACCCGTTTCACTTCGCTCTTCAAATTCAGTTTCGCCTTCAATCCTAAGTTAACAGGTCGAAAATCTCTCGTGGCCGCTTGTTTGCGCAATGCCTCGAGATCCTGCCCGGCAAGTTTCATCAACCTGTGAGCGGCATCGTCTGTTACCCACGAGCGGAATTTCAAAAATGGTGTTGAGTCGTTTGCTTCACGAGCAATGTCGAAGCGCCACGAACCATTTGAAGTCCTGACCACACTCCACGGATAAGCTGCCGACTCATCTGTGTGCAACAGAATCACACCTGCCGCACCCCTTCTCGCACCTTCTTCGTATTTGTAGGTCCAACGGCCGTAGTACGTGAGCGCCTTCGCTCCAAACAGATTTGGCTCTGCAGGAGTCGCAGGAGGATCATTAACGAGCATTACCAGTATCTTGTCGCGATAATCAGCTGCGTCACCTTTGTAGTCGTTCCAATGTTGTTCGGGCGCGTTTATTCCATATCCGACAAACACTAAATCCGCATCAACGTCCACTTCTTCTGTCTGCGCGCCAGTGAAGGCAACGAAATCATCGGCAAACTTGAATGTTTCGTTGCCTTGTTGCCCTGAAATCGTTAGCACAGTTTTCGGATCGGCCTTCACACCAACAAGCGAGACAGGCTGAAAGAAACTGCCATTCGGACCGGCACCTTTGGCTCCCATCGCTTCCAGCTGCGAGGCGATGTATTTCGCGGCCAGTTCACCACCCCGCGCGCCCGTCCCGCGACCTTCGAGCAAATCGTCAGACAAAAATCTGATATGTGCTTTCAAAGTCTGCTCGTTGATTCCTGATTCACCAATACGCTGTTGAGCAACGACGCTCAAGGCGAGGGTTAAGACAAGCAATCCAATTATGAAATTGCGTAACCGTGAAGACATTCGTTAGTCCCTGCCTTTGATAAGTGACATCGCTTCTGCGCGCGTGCGTGGATCAGTACGAAATCCGCCTAACACCGCGGAGGTGACAGTCTTCGCATCGGCTTTTCTAACACCTCGTAACGTCATGCAGGTATGCTCCGCTTCGATTACTACCATCACTCCCAGGGGCTTCAGACCTTCGAACAGAGTGTTGGCGATGTCAGTCGTCAATCGTTCCTGGAGTTGGAGCCTTCTCGAAAAAGTTTCAGCCAACCGTGCAAGTTTCGAGATACCAAGAATACGTCCACCTTTCGGTATGTACGCGATGTGGCACTTACCGACGAACGGAGCCAGATGGTGTTCGCACATGGAAGCGATGCTGATGTCTTTGACGATCACCATCTCGTCGTGCTTGTCGCCCGGCAAAGGAACCACATGTTCGTTGGGATCCTCCCGCATGCCGGAAGTCAATTCAGCAAACATTTCGGCCACACGCTGTGGCGTTTCCTGTAGACCAGAACGCTCCGGATCTTCGCCAATACCCTCGAGTATCATCCTGACGCCTTGTGCAATCAGGTCGAGGTCGACAGGCGGAACGGTCTCTTCTTTATTCTTCTGTTCTGAAAATTTTGTTGCCATGATTCCGTGTGGTTACTGCTTGTCGCGATCGCTGTTGAGGGCAAACCGGACAGCATTTTCAACAAACTTCACCGACACACCTGCTGTCTCTGCCGCCTTCTTGCATTGCTCAAACTCCGGAGCTTCGTTAACTACCCGACCGTTCAAGCGCGCTACTTTAACATCTATTTGACCGTACTGTGTTTGGACCTGGACGATGTTGCGCTCAAGTGCACGACGTTCCACTTTAAATTTACGAACACCGAGCGTCGTCGTTTCTGTAAAGAGCAAATTCATCAGTGACTCAGTTTTTTCGTTGTCACATAAAACTGATAGCAAAACCCCTGGCCGATTCTTTTTCATTTGCACTGGCGTGAAGTAACAATCAAGTGCTCCCAATTCCAGAGCCTTATCCATCACATGACCCATGATCTGCGGGGACGCGTCGTCAACGTTGGTTTCAAGCATCCACAACTCTTCTGTGTTGCCGGAGTGCTGCAGTGACAAGTCATTCTCTCCAATCATCACACGCAA
>PSRF01000107.1 GCA_003175865.1 Blastocatellia bacterium | reverse complement strand
GAGCCACTTCAACGATCAATGTCTGACAGCATTGGCCGAACTGTTATGTGGTTCACCTTTGGACTCGCAGGTTTTGTGTTGCTCATCGCATGTGCAAATCTGGCTAACCTTCAGCTCGTTCGCACTGCTGCCCGATCTCGCGAACTCGCCGTCCGCGCCTCACTCGGTGCCGGTCGTTGGCGACTGCTGCGACACTCCTTTACTGAGAGCATTATTGTCGCTCTGATCGGAGGAACAATTAGTCTCATTCTTGCGCTTGGTGCTGTTCGGTTTATAAGTGATCGACTCTTTAGCAACCTACCGGGGGCAAATGTGCAACTCGATTACAAAGTATTCGGTTTCGCGTTGCTTTGTTCACTCGTGACGGGAGTTTTATTCGGAACGGTGCCCGCGTGGTTGGCGTCGCGCGCAGATATAAACCTGGCACTACGTGATAATGCACGCGGCTCAACTGCCGGAAAATCTCAACTCCGGCTGAGACACATGCTTATCATCGGTGAAGTAGCATTTGCGATGGTGTTGCTGGCTGCAGCCGGACTGTTTCTGCGTGGTTTGCAGCGTTTCACGAATTCAGATCCCGGTTGGCAGGTTGATGGATTGCTGACAGCGCAGATGAGTCTTCGAGGAGAGAAATATAAAACCGATAACCAGCGTGTTGTTTACTTGACGGAATTAGAAAATAGACTCAGTGCTATGCCTGGTGTACAGCACGCGGCAATTGGTAGCTCGCAACTGGTCTTTGGCTTTAACAGCAGTAGTTCGTTCCTGGTTGAGGGTCAACCGGAACCGCCAAAAGATAAGCTTCCGGAAATGTTTTTTGAACCAGTAAATGGCGACTACTTCGCAACTATAGGTGCCCATTTGCGACAAGGGCGTACCTTCAATGCAACTGATACACTCGATCATACGAAGGTCGTGATCATCAATGAAGCGGCAGCTCGTAACTTTTGGCCCAACGAGAGTCCCATCGGACGGCGCATAAGTAGCCCTGGTCCAAAAAAGGATTATTTTGAAATCGTCGGCGTGGTTAATGATATTGCCTTTCCCGGTACGCTCAGAGAACCATACACACGCTTCGAGGCGTATTTTCCGGTGAGTCAATCAGCACCGTCATATCTCACGATCGCGATGCGCACTTCTTCTAGTCCGGAAGCGTTCACTAACAGTATGCGCAACACAATTGCCGGAATAGATCCAGACTTACCGGTCTACCGTATTCGCACCGCGCGAGCTGCGGTCGATCAAGGCCTGGGGAGTATCGCGCTGCTGGGTAGTTTGCTTGGGGCGTTTGCGACGATTGGCATGATATTGGCTGTGATCGGAATTTACGGCGTAGTCTCATACACCGTGGTCCAACGAACTGGGGAACTCGGTATACGTATGGCACTTGGAGCACAGGCTCGCGATGTTTTGTTGTTAGTATTGGGTAAAGGCGCCGTTCTGATTTTGATTGGGGCCTCGTTAGGAGGTGTCGGTGCGTATGCCATCTCGAGATTGCTGATCTCACTCATACCGTCATTGCCAACGCGCGATCCGTTAATTCTCATGGTAGCCGGGTTAGCTCTGGTTGCAGTAGCCCTGTTTGCATGTTTCATCCCGGCCCGTCGCGCAACGAGAGTCGATCCATTGGTAGCGCTGAGATCGGAGTAACCTGAACATGCTGACCTATTAATGAATGACTGTGCTGGTCAGATCGACACAGGAAATGGTGGATTTGTCGCATCACCACCGATGACACTCTTCAATGTCGACGTTGACGACGAGGAGCATCACAATCGATATCTTGTGACCAAGGATGGCCTCTTTTTGTTGATTGTCAAAAACGAAGGAAACTAGCGAGCATCGGAAATCACAATCACTTCTCTGTCATGTTGAATACTAGCTGTCCTGTTAACAATCCCGGTTCATAAACGTACTAGCCTCTTTCAACTAAAGAACTGTTTGCCTCCTTGAGCTTTCTTAGTTATTGAGGTGTGAGATTTGGTCTGCCCACTTCGCTTGGTGGCGATTATCAACCCGTAGGAATCACTGAAATTCATCCGACAAACTTTTTACAAACGAATCTGCGAGATTGACAGAATTACCAATGACAGAATGGCCCGGCAACATTCCCTTAATCGGAAACACATAAAAGGAGAATGCACGAATGGCAACACCAAAAACAGGAGCATCCGCAATAACAAATAAAGAAGATCAAGCGGCACCACGCTCACAAAAGGTCACGACGTTTCTTTGGTTCGATAACAATGCCGAAGAAGCAGTGAATTTCTATGTCTCTGTCTTCAAGAACGCTAAGATTCTAAACACCGTTCGCTACACCGAAGTTGGACCAAAACCAAAGGGTACCGTGATGATCATCGACTTCGCTCTCGACGGGCAAAGACTTACAGCACTAAATGGTGGCCCGGAATTCAAATTTAATGAAGCAATATCACTCGTGGTTCACTGTCAGGACCAGCAGGAAGTTGATTACTACTGGGAGAAACTATCTGCGGGCGGTCAAATAATTGAATGCGGTTGGCTCAAAGACAAGTTCGGACTTGCATGGCAAATCGTTCCCGAAGAGTTGCTCGACCTGCTCCGTCAAAGTGACAACGAAATGCGAGATCACGTTATGAGCGCGATGATGAAAATGAAGAAACTCGACATTGAAACTCTAAGACAAGCAGCTAGACAAAAGCGCTAGCAAAGATCTCTTGAACTAACACGGATCGGGTACAAGTTCCTGATCCGTGTTTATTTTTAAGCTTTGACCATATCAGCGGAAAAGAGGTCGCTGTCACGCCAGGTATGATCGAACGTACACCCAGTACCCAATCATGTTGAACCTCATGGCCAGCACTTTCAAGCCGCAGCCTTACGTCTGCTAAAATATCAAGCATCAACTTCTGCAGATACAAGCGTAGCGGATCAACGTTGACGTTGAATCGCTAGTCCAATTTGACACGCCAACAGCAACGTCGGTGAATCAAGACATGCCCATCGAGGGTACGGTTATTTCCCACTATCGCGTTCTATCGCGTATCGGCGCAGGCGGGATGGGAGAGGTCTACCTGGCCCGGGATACTAAACTTGACCGCACCGTTGCCCTGAAAATTCTGCCGGCTGACGTTGCGGCTGACCACCAACGAATAGGTCGGTTTATTCAGGAAGCCAAGACTGCTTCTGCTCTTAATCATCCAAATATCATCACGATTTACGAGATAGACCAGACTGACTCCTTCATGTACATCGCCACGGAGTTCGTCGAAGGCGAAACGCTGCGTCAACACCTTAACGAGGTTTCCGTGGAATTTATCGAGGCAATCGAAATTACCATCCAAATTACCTCGGCGCTCGCCGCTGCTCACGAGGCTGGAGTGGTACATCGAGACATCAAGCCCGAAAACCTCATGATCAGACGTGATGGCATAGTAAAAGTGCTCGATTTCGGAGTAGCGAAGCTGACCGATCCTCACGTCCAGGCGATCGACCGCGATGCAAAGACAATGACTTTGATCGAAACAGAACCAGGTACGATCCTGGGTACTGCATATTACATGTCTCCCGAGCAAGCCAGGGGGCAAGACATCGATGGACGATCAGACATCTGGAGTGTTGGCGTTGTTCTTTACGAGATGATCACGGGGGAAATGCCGTTCGGCGAGGAAACGCCCCATGATGTCATAGCCGCAATTCTGCGAGATGAACCAGCGCAGCTTTCCAGCGTTGTGCCAGAGATTCCTCCAGAACTCGAACGCATTGTTCGGAAGGCAATGGAGAAAAACCGAGAAGAGAGATACCAGGGCATAAAGGATCTGGTTGTCGATCTTCGACGTCTAAAGAAGCAGCTTGATTTCGACTCGGAACTTAATTCTCTCAACTCCGCGCGAGCCAGTGGAAGCACATGGGCTAGAAACTCCGCTGGTGCCCAGGTGTCTCGAGCTAGCTCCAAAATCCTGCGCACAACAGCTGACAACGTTGAGCACGGTACGTCCGGTGCTGAGTACCTGGCCGTTAACATCAAAAAATACAAAACGTCCGGTCTTGTTCTGCTCTCGCTGTTTGTTCTTGCCGTCGTTGGCGTTGGATATTGGATATACAAGCTCACCTCACGAAAGAGCACTGAATCCCGACAAGTAATGAGTGTCGCGCGTTTTACTTCCACCGGTAAAGCAATGTATGCAGCAATTTCACCGGATGGAAATTATGTGGCCCACATTTCAGACGAAGCGGGACAGCAAGGTGTTTGGATCGGTCAAGTCGCAGCGAACAGTCAAGTACAGATTCTTCAACCAGCAGCTGTGCAGTATCATGGAGTTACTTTTTCTCGAGACGGAAACTTCTTATATTTCGTTCAATCAGACAAGGACAACCCGACGGGATCGTTGTTTCAAATTCCGGCCCTGGGAGGCACTGCGCGTAAGATCCTTACAAACATTCAAAGTGCAGTTGCATTGTCGCCGGATGGCAAGCGCCTCGCTTTTGTTCGTTTCATTTCTCCTCAGGAAAACTCGCTGGTTTCGACTAATCTCGATGGCAGCGAGGAAAAACGACTCGTCTCTCGCAGGTCTCCTGATTTTCTCTCCACAGTAGGTCCAGCTTGGTCGCCAGACGGGACCTTCGTTGCTTGTGTCTATCAGAACACGAGCGGAGGGTACTACGAGAATGTGATCGGCGTTCGTGTGAGCGACGGGACGGAAGCTCCTATTACAGGGCAGCGATGGTGGGAGGTCGGTGAAATAGCGTGGTTGTCAGATGGCACAGGACTCGTCGCATCTGCGACTGAGGAGGCCGGGAACCTGGCACAACTATGGCACCTTCCTTACAAAAGTGGCGACGCGAAACGTATCACCAGTGATCTAAGCGGTTATGCGGACGTTCATCTCACCGCAGACTCGAAGACGTTAGTAGCAGTGCGATCTGATCGGTTGATAAATGTTTGGGTCTCTAGCAACGTGAATGCCGGTAGTGCTGTGCAGATCACATCTGGCTTTCAGCGGGATGATGGAATGCGTGGCCTCGTCTGGACGCCTGACGGAAAGATCGTCTACCGCTCTGTTGCCGGCGGTGAACCAAATATCTGGATGATGAAAAGCGACGGCACAAACCAAAAGCAATTGACTGTGAATTCCACCCAGAATTTTGATCCGGCGATCTCTCCTGATGGCCACCATATCGTTTGGGGCTCGCGCCGATCAGCAAACACTAATCTCTGGCAAATGGATATCGATGGACAAAATGCCAAACAGATTACTAATGGTGTCGGCGAATATTTTCCAGAGTACACCCCTGATGGACAATGGGTTCTCTTCACTACCTACGATGCGCCATCCGGTCTCTGGTCCATATGGAAGGTTGCGAGTGAGGGTGGTACGCCCATTCGACTAACTCAGAAAGAGTCGGCGCTTTCAAGTATCTCGCCCGACGGGAAGTTTTTTGCTTGTAACTACCAGGAGGCACCGGGAACAAGCTACAAGATCGCAATCGTTCCAGTAACTGGCGGTCAACCAACGCGCCTGTTTGATATACCGGGTTCGTTTGGTCGTACAATTCACTGGATAAGTGATGGTAATGCTCTGACGTATGTTGACACCCAGGAGGGAGTCTCAAATATTTGGACGCAAAGCTTTGCTGGTGGGCCACCCAAACAGTTGACCATCTTCAAGGACCAACGTATCTACTCATTCGCTTGGTCACGCGATGGCAAACAATTGGCTATTTCTCGGGGCGTCACAAACAACGATGTCGTACTGATCCGTGACTTCCAACCGTAGCACCCACGCAATTCCTCATCACATCTCATGACGAGACTCACAAACTGAGACTCAATTAACCATGACAAAGATGCTGGCAGGTCAAATTCGCGGCAAACGAGTTCTCGATATAATCGAGATACCGATACCAGAAATAGAAGAAGGTGAGATTCTTGTTCAGCTGGAAGTGGGTTCCATCTGCGGAAGTGACCTGCCTTACTTTTTATTCGATACCTCTCATCCTGCGTTGACCGGTGTGTCTGCTCCGCTGCCTCCGATGCTTTCGCTTCACGAGTTAGTCGGATTCGTAGCGAAGTCTCTTAGCAAACAGTTCAGGGAAGGAGAGCGCGTCCTCGCACTCCCAAAGATTCCGCACAACGGTCTTGCGGAGTATTTTGTTTCAACTGAGGATCACGCGGTGCCATTGCCCGATGGTCCCGGTGCCAGGCTTGTGATCTCACAGCCATTAGGAACCGTAGTTCACGCGTTCAGGAAGCTGCCCGAGTTAGTGGGCCAGACTGCGGTTGTGTTGGGCCAGGGTCCGGTTGGTCAGCTGTTCACTGCCTTACTTCGTTACAAAGGAGTAGAGCGGTTAATTGCAGTTGACGTACTGCCTGGGCGCCTGGAAGTCTCCACCAGGATGGGAGCAACGCACGTCGTTTGTGGAGACGCAACAAAAGTTGAAGGGACAATCGAATCAATAACTGATGGCAAGCTCGCTGATTTGGTCGTCGAAGCAATTGGCAAAGAGGAAACGCTAAACGCTGGTGCAAAGCTCATGCGCCGCAACGCAACACTT
>PSRF01000119.1 GCA_003175865.1 Blastocatellia bacterium | reverse complement strand
TGCCATCTTTGGTGAAGCAGGTGGCTCCTCGAGGTTTGCCGGATCGAAAAGAATCCTATCGACGGCGAGCGCATCATGCAGATCGAGTTGAATGCGATTGTCGTCATGCAACATCCTGAACCGGATTGTTGTGCAACCCTTGAGGAACTTCCGGTCGGGATCAACGCGAACGTTTAGATGATAGAAAAGCAAGTCATTGTTTGCGCGAAATTGACCGTACTCTCCGCGCAATAGATCTGCGCGCTTTGACTTTGGTTCGTTTTGGGTAGGAGTAGTGGTTTGTGCTTGGGCTAGCGCGCAGAAAAGGAAAATGGAACTAATGATTATTGATTTCATATCATCGAAGAATATTAGGGACCGCGAGCAGTTCTCTAATTTGATTCTTGCGCAAAATAGAGTTGTCAGAAACCTAATCGCGTCCCGTCCTCGACATCAATCCTTGCATCAGCGCCATGGCGGCTGAAATGACTGGTCCACCAAGCGCATCGTTAGCGAGCGCACCAAACGGACCTTCTCCAAAATTCAAACCTTCCGGGACGAGCAAGTTGATTCGAACGTTTCCAGTAGCCGGAGGATCCGGCCGAGCCTTGTCCCACGGACCTGTCTGCTGCACGACGGCCTGGCCAGCTTCGAGAAGCGCTTCGATTTCCGTGTCGAGCGAATCGTTGGGATGCTCCCAGATCACCGCCGCCCCGCTATAGTTGAAATAACGGGCATTACCATCCAAATACGCTGCAACGATATCCAGTCCTTCATCGAGTCCGACTTCGACCACGACTCCCAAAACCTTTTTTGCATATTCGCGGCGAGGCTGTTCACCTAGATCGCGCAGAAAATGCCACGCCTGAAGGTAGTGTCTTGTTTCAAAGCCCGGCGTACCCACTATTTGATAAAGGATCTGCCTGGCCTGATCTGTTTTCCCTGCCGCGGACGCTTCTCTTGCTTGCAGGAACGAATCCCAGGGTTCACCGCGTACGCTTGAATCAGCGCTGGGCCATGATGAAGGTGGCATGTCGCCGAATAAAGTTTCGCGTACAGCGTTCACGGCTTGGCTCCTCTTATCGGACATCACTGCATCTTTTGAATGATCGCGTCTGCAAACTCCGCGGTCTTCGCTGTTCCACCAATATCGCGAGTGCGAACTTTTCCCTCTTCAAACACACTCAACATCGCATTCTCAACACGGTCGGCCGCTTCACGTTCTCCAATGTGTCGCAACATTAAAATACCGGATTGCAGTAATGCCGTCGGGTTCGCAATGCCCTGGCCAGCGATGTCTGGCGCGGATCCATGAACTGCCTCGAACACTGCGCCTTTCTCACCGATGTTTGCCCCAGGTACTAATCCCAGTCCGCCGATCAGTCCGGCACACAAATCCGACACGATGTCGCCGTAAAGGTTTTCCAGCAACATGACATCAAACTGCTCCGGTCGCATGACCAACTGCATACACGCGTTGTCTACGATCTTATCGTCAGCCTTGATGTCAGGATAATCAGCACTCACCTTGCGAAAGCACTCGAGAAACAATCCATCGGACATCTTCATGATATTTGCCTTGTGCACTGCAGTGATGAGCTTTCTCGATTCACGACGGGCGTACTCAAAAGCAAACTTCGCAATGCGTGTCGACGCTTTCTCTGTGATGATCTTCAAACTCTCAACGACACCGGGAACAACAACATGCTCAAGACCGGCATACAGACTTTCAGTGTTTTCGCGCACCACGACGAGGTCCAACTCCGGATACCGGCAGGGCACATTTGGTAACGCACGCACCGGTCGCAGGTTTGCGTAGAGATCAAGAGTCTTGCGCAATCCAACGTTGACTGATGTGAAACCTTTGCCAACCGGAGTTGTGATGGGTCCTTTCAGCGCGACCTTGTTTCGCAGAATTGAGTCAAGCAACTCCTGCGGCAACGTTTCGCCAAATTTCTCGAGGGCCTGAGCTCCAGCGAAGTGCGTCTCCCACGCAACATTTACCCCAGCTGCTTCGATGATTCGGACAACGTTTGAGGCGACTTCAGGGCCAATGCCGTCGCCAGGAATCAGTGTGATACGATGCATAAAAGTCGACTTTGTTATTTGCTGTTGGACTATGTATTTCGGTCTGGGAAGGATAAGACTTCCACTGCCAATTGCCAATTGCCGGTTGCGACTGCCTAATTTATAAGCTGCACCAGTACCATTTTTCCAATTGCTGTTGTCGCAATTTGGCTCAAATAGGGAACCGAGAGCGGTAGCGACCGGATGCTAAGGTCAACCTTGGCCGTCTTGGTTCGAGTTGCGTCTTCCTGGTCGACCTTAGCATCCGGTCGCTACCGCTCTCGGTTCTTACTTGAGTCATTAGCAAGCTTCGGGAAGGGCATCGTAGATTTCTAGTTTTATATATGTCGCACACAACTGACATCGCAATCATCGGCGGCGGAGTGATTGGGTTATCGATTGCACGCTCACTTGCACTTCGTGGTGCCGGAGATATCACACTCATCGAGCGTGGACCACTCGGAGCCGAGTCTTCCTCCGCAGCCGCAGGTATGCTCGCTCCACAAGCTGAAGCCGACTCCAGCGACGAGTTTTTTCAATTACTTTGCCACAGCCGTGATCTCTACTCCACTTTTGCCGCCGCACTCCTGAGTGAAACCGGTACAGACATCGAACTCGATACGACCGGCACACTCTATCTTGCATTCACCGAACACGACGAGGACGAAATCGGTCAAAGATATGAATGGCAAACTCAAGCCGGATTGTCAGTCGAACAGTTGACCTCCGCCGATGCGCGTTTGCTTGAACCGTCAATCAATGCAGACGTTCGTGCAGCGCTTCGCTTTCCACTGGATATACAGGTCGAGAACCGGCGTCTCGTCAGTGCACTTGCTGATGCAGTCAACGACTTGGGAGTAAAACTACTGACTGAAACTGAAGTACATTCCGTCACAGTTGACCGTGGGCGAGTCACTGGCTTGCAGACGTCTCGTGGCTCAATGAGTTGCGAGCGAGTGGTACTCGCCGCCGGCTGTTGGACGGGGAAGCTAACGATCGAAACCCTGAAAACAATCGATGTTGAACCGGTACGTGGTCAGATGATTTGTTTCGCAACCAAACCTCAGTTGTTCAGGCATGTCATTTACAGTCCCCGAGGTTATCTCGTCCCGCGTAGAGATGGTCGATTACTTGCCGGTTCGACCAGCGAGTCGGCGGGGTATGCCAAACACGTCACTGCCGGAGGTGTCAGCAAAATCCTGGAAAACGCGCACGAAATCTCTCCCTCGATGGCAGGGCTGCCGTTCATTGATTCATGGGCGGGGCTGCGTCCGCGTGCTGCAGATGGTTTGCCAGTGATGGGCGCGTGTGATGAAATTGAGGGGCTGTTTTATGCAACTGGACACTATCGTAATGGAATCCTACTCACGCCCATTACGGGCGAATTAATGGCTGACGTAATCGTGAACAGAGTCACTTCGCCGTTGCTCCGATCTTTCAGTCCAAATAGATTTAATCTCGTTACGAGCTAAATGACGCGAATCACACATTTGCTCCGGTTCGGTTGTCTCTGCATTGTGCTGCTGAGCTCAGGGCCGCTGTGTTTGAGTCAAAACATTGAGCCTGCGGTGAAGGACGAAGACGCTCCGGCCGAAAGACTTTACAACGACGCAAACGGCTATCTCGGCAGACGTTATCAGGAATTCAATAAACAAAAGCTTCCCTACGATCCCGACCTCGAAGCTAAGACCAAACTTGAGCAGCGCGATCTTGCAATCAAAAATGCCGCCATTCTTCAGTCACGAAAGTCGATAAAAGGCGAAGACCTGTACTATCTCGGCATGCTCTATCACCTCGCCGGCAACGGTGATGCCGCGCTTGAAACGATGCATCGTTTTTTGAAAGACGACCCTGACGGCGATAAGGCTCAGACGGCTCGCGTGGTGACGGTTTTTTACGCTGCCAAGAAGGATTTAGTGAGCGATGCTGAAGCCGCTGTTACTTCTTACCGTCTACACCAGCCGCAGAGTCCAGACGACTTGTTCAAGATGGAGTTTTTGCTTGTCGATTTCTTTACTCGAGCCAAAAAGCCCGAACCCTCGCTGGAACATGCTAAACGCTTGTATGAAGCCGCAAAACTTTTTGCAGAAACAAGCAAGACTGAGTTTGGGAAGCGCGATGACTTGCTTTTGAAAGGGTCGATAGTGCTGGCTGATGCGTATCTGAAAACACAACAAAAAGAGGCGGCGATTCAGACGTTTGAAGATCTGAGGCGCTTGGGGTTATCGATTCCATCTGGCGCGCTTTTCAAACAAGCCATCGCTCGAATCGCAAGTCTGAATCCGAATGTCGATCTTCATAAGCTGGCAAGTGGAGCTTCTTTTGCGCCAAAGGAACCGCCTCCAGAGATCATCGCGAGTGAATGGATCGATCAGCAACCGAAAAAACTATCGGATCTACGTGGTCAGGTTGTGCTGTTGGACTTCTGGGCATTCTGGTGTGGTCCATGTCGCTACACGTTCCCAAATCTCGAGCGCTGGCATCAGACGTACAAAAACAAAGGACTCGTGATTCTAGGATTGACGAACTATCAAGGCGAGATCGAAGGGAAAAAACTGACGACTGAAGAAGAATTGGCTTACCTGCGTGAGTTCAAGAAACGTAATCGACTGAGTTACGGCTTCGCGATCGCTGATTCAAATGTGAATGATTTGAACTACGGTGCCTTCACAATTCCAATGTCGTTTCTTATTGATCGACGTGGTGTCGTGCGTTACATCTCGGCCGGGGCCAGTGATTCGGAAATTGCCGAACTCGGAAGGATGATTAAGCTGGTCGTCGAGGAGCCGCTAGAACCAAAGTCTCAAACAAACGCGACCGCTGACGCGCAGACTTCTAAAGTGCCTTAAAGTGTTTCGCGGCTTTGCCGCTCTCGTTGCGGAAAGTCCGTGGCTTTCGACTGGATTCGCAAAGAAACAGGCTACGCCTAATTCAGGCGGAGCCTCAACAGCCAATTTTGGCATCGGAAAGCCGAAGGCTTTCCGCAATGAACGCGGCAAAGCCGCAGTCCCAGAGCAGAAAAGCAGCAGGACTCAAGTTATACTCTGAAGAACGAGCCAGAGGTTTTAAATCGATGCAGGGCATTAATCTAATTACGATCTTAATCTCTTTCGCGGCAGGAATTCTGTCGTTCCTTTCGCCGTGTGTGTTGCCGCTTGTACCGGGATACATATCACTGATTTCAGGTGTCAGCATCGACAGCCTCAAACAAGGAACTAGTAACCGGCGCGCCGTCATCGTTAACTCGCTTGCGTTCAATGTCGGATTATCAGTGATTTTTCTGCTGTTAGGTACGACAGCAGGACTGGTCGGTGCTGCGATCACGAGTAATCCATGGGTTCGCATCATTGGTGGCGTCGTTATTATTGCTTTTGGTTTGCAGTTGATTGGCCTTCTGAAAATTTCTGCTCTCTACAAAGACACTCGATTCTTTTCTGACGATAAACCTCGAGGCATCTTCGGCTCCGCAACACTCGGTATGGCCTTCGCAGCAGGTTGGACGCCATGCATTGGTCCGATACTCGGCGGCATCATTGGCCTGGCAGCAACCAGTGGTGGATGGCGAAGCGGGTTGGTCTTGTCAGCCTTCTATTCTGCAGGACTTGCAGTTCCATTTCTGATTACTGGCCTGGCAATCAATCAGTTCCTCGGTTTCTATTCATCGTTTCGCAAGCATCTTCATAAGGTCGAAGTGGTTTCAGGAGTTGTTCTAATTCTGGTTGGGCTGTTGGTTATGACAGGGCAATCCACATTGCTTGCCAGTTCGAGATTCATGGCGTGGATTCCAAACGCAGAAGGTTGGCTAAAAGTAAAGGAGACTGCTCCGGGTACGGCGCAACCCAACGCGAACACGCAGTTTGAAGTCGCACCTGACGTCGAATTTCAAACGCTCGCCGGCAAGCCTTTCAGATTGAAGGATGTGAAAGGACAAGTTGTGCTGCTCAACTTCTGGGCGACGTATTGCATCCCATGTCGTGAAGAGATACCTGCGCTCAATGCTTTGCAACACGAACTGCAGGCAGAGGGTTTGAAGATCGTTGGGGCAACACTTGATGATGATCTGGCAGGAGTGACCGCTTATCAGAAAGAGGTCCGGAAATTCGAATACGAGGTTTTGTTGGGCGGCAGTGATGCAAAACAAAAGTTTGCCCAGTCAGTTCTGCCCACTACTTACTTGATCGATCGTGAAGGACGAATTCGTCAGAAAATTGTCGGCCCACGCGACAAGTCAGGTTGGGAAGCAGCAGTCAAGCCGCTTCTGGCCGAGGCACCTGCAACTGCGAGCAATTGAGACAACTCTTTGGAGTGCGGCGGCCTGGCGCCGCTTTGTCATAAGTAGTCGCGTGATTTTCTCAACAATCAAATTAGAGCGGCGCCAGGCCGCCGCACTCCAAAGAGCTGTAACAACAAACCTGGAGTTATTTAGATGAAACGAATTTTATTGTTGATTACAATTTTCGCGCTCTTCTCAATCAATGGTTATTCACAGGGGAGTCACGAATACTCACCGCTCGTGGAGAAGACTGTTAACTACAAGGATTGGAAGCTCGTCGATTTGAAAACCGAACAACCAGCAGATCTTCGCGATCTCATCGCGGGAAAAAAACTCGTTATGGTTGTCTACTTCGCTCCCTGGTGTGGCAACTGGCATAACGAAGCACCAATCGCAGCGAAGCTTTACGAGAAATACAAGGCCCAGGGATTTCAGGTCATCGGTGTTAGTGAATACGGTTCGCGTGCTGACGTAAAAGCATTCTTCGGCGAGGCTGGCCCACCGTATCCGGTCGTTAGCGAATCTGAGTCACGCGATGACAAACAGAAGACGCCTCACTACGGTTATCGTCAGTTGACTGGAGACACACGCAACTGGGGCTCGCCCTGGAATATTTTTCTAGAACCAGCAAAGACAAATGCGAAGGGCGAGTTGTTAACCGAAAAGGCATGGGTCGTGAATGGGGAACTAATCGAAGACGAAGTGGATAAGTTCATTTCGTCGAGAGTCAGCGCCATCGCCTCAGGCGTCATCACACCGTGTAAGAATTAGTTGTAGGGGCGGGCCTCCGTGCCCGCCCTTTCTGTTTTCGACAATCCTTAAAATCTCTCAATAGATCCTACTTCGACTGAGGGGCGGCCACGGAGTGCCGCCCCTACAACTTTGCGCCTTTCGTGCTCGGTTGCTAATATGGCGCGCTCTTTTTGGCAGAAACTATGAAACTACGCTTGCTTTACCACGGACATTGCTTCGACGGCGTTGCTTCCGCGGCCACCTTCACACGCTTTTATAAACAACGCATTCATCCCGAGGCCGATGTCTACTATGGCGGTTTGTTGCATCGTCCCAACAACGTTTTTGATGTAAATCAGCTCGATGGCGATGAAAACGCCATAGTCGATTTCAAATATGCCGCCTCAGACAAACTGACCTGGTGGTTCGATCATCATGAGTCGGCATTCCTGACGCCCGCAGACGAAGCGCACTTTCGCAACGACACATCAGGAAAGAAGTTTCTTGATCCGACAAAGAAATCCTGCACAGAATTTATTGCCGAAATTGCTCAAACACGGTTCGGTTTTGATGCGTCGGAGATCGAATCGCTCGTTCACTGGGCACACATCATTGACGGCGCGCTGTACAAATCGCCCGCACAATGCGTCGAGCTCAAGGAACCAGCACTTCAGTTGATGCAGGTAATTGAATCTGATCCGGACGACTTGTTCATTGAGCAGATCATTCGAGATCTGACAACTTCTTCGTTGGAAGACGTCGCGACGAGTAGCGAAGTGCAGCGTCGGTTCAAACCGATCCTTGAGCAGCACCTGCAAACTCTCGAGGCAATCAAACGCAAAGCGCACTTCGCGAATCGTGTGGTCCAGTTTGATTTGGTTGATGAGGGCTACGAGGGCTTCAATAAATTCATACCTTACTACCTGTTCCCTGAAGCAACTTATTCAGTGGCGTTGACGCGTGGTCCACAACGCACCAAGATTTCCGTCGGTTCGAACCCGTGGGCGCCCGTGCCACGTAGTCACAACATCGCGAAGATTTGTGAGCGATATGGAGGCGGAGGTCACGCCGTGGTTGGTGCGGTGTCGTTCAAGCCGGAAGAGGTTTCCGAAGCGAGAGCGGCAGTGCGAGAAATTGTGGAAGAACTCTCGCGTTGAAAAGATCCTAATGCTGGGAGCGCAGGCGTCCTCGCCTGCTGGTTAACTTAAGAGAGCTTCACAAATGCAGCGGGCCAGTCTACGGAGCTCAACTCTTCAAAATGCGCGCAGCCTTCATCAGCTTAGTTTTATTTTTTT
>PSRF01000360.1 GCA_003175865.1 Blastocatellia bacterium | reverse complement strand
AGCATATTGGCTGCCGTTCTGCTCGGCCTCTATTTCTGGGGCGGCGACTCCGGAACACCACAATACTTAACGGCGCAGGTCGAACGTGGAAACCTGCGAAATACCGTGACAGCGACAGGTACGTTGCAGGCGGTGACCACTGTTCAGGTCGGCAGCCAGGCGTCGGGCACTATTTCTGCTCTTTACGCTGACTTCAATTCGACAGTAAAGAAGGGTCAGGTTATTGCGCAACTCGATCCAGCCGTTGCGAAAGCGCAAGTGGATCAGGCACGCGCCAACCTTGAACAGGCCCGCGCTACATTGGCGAACGCGCATGCGGCTGTATCGAACTCACGCGCCGGCGTGAGTCAAGCACAAGCGCGCAACGTGGCGGCGAAATCTACCGTGCAGAACAACCAGGCTGGTGTTTCGGGCGCGGAGGCGAATGTTGCGGTGCTTAGGGCACAACTCGACGACGCCGCTAGCCTCCTTCGACAACAGGACTCATTACTTAAGGCAGGCGTGATTGCGCAAAGAGACTACGACGTCTCAGAAACTGCGTACAAAACTGCGGAGGCAAAATACAACCAGGCCGTCGCCCAGTTGAACCAGGCAAAGGCTAGCGAACAGTCGGCATCAGTTGCGGGACTAGCCGAGTCACAGGCGTCTGTTGCGCAGTCGCAAGCTCAGGTTCAGCAATCGCAGGCGCAAGTGCAACAAGCCGAAGCCCAGGTCCAACAGGCCGAAGCGGCTCTCAATCTGGCTCAAGTAAATTTGGCTCACACGACAATCGCTTCACCGATTGATGGCATTGTTGTGTCGCGCGACGTCAATGTCGGACAGACGGTTGCAGCAAGTCTCTCTGCTCCGACGTTGTTTACTATTGCAAACGATCTGACCCAAATGCAGGTGATCGCGAACATCGACCAGGCTGACATAGGTCTCGTCGAACAAGCAAAATCTGTGAAGTTTTCGGTTGATGCGTTTCCTGGAAAAGACTTCGATGGAAAGATCGAACAGATGCGACTCAATCCACAGAACGTGCAGAATGTTGTGACCTACAACGTCGTCATTGGCGTCAACAATCCAGATCAAAAACTGAAGCCAGGCATGACTGCGAATTTGATCGTAACGATCGACGAGCGCAACAACGTTTTGAAGGTGTCGAACTCTTCGCTTCGGTTTGTTCCCACCGACGCGAATGGTCAGCGACTTGGCTCGGGCGGTGGAAATGGGCAGACACGTCGTCGTCAACAGAGTGATGGTTCAAACGGCGCGCAATCCGGTCAGAACACGAGTAATTTCGCTCCACCCACTGCACCGGTGCTTGCTGGTCAAACACGAATTGTCTGGGTGTTGGGCCAGGATGGTAAACCACAGTCACGTCGAATCAAGGTGGGGCTGACTGACGGAGCCTCGACTGAAGTTGTCGAAGGCGACTTGAACGAAGGCGAACTCGTGATAACCGGTCAGACGCTGTCCGGCGCAAATCGGAACGCTAATTCAAGTCAAAACACTCCTCCAGGCTTTGGTGGTGCACAAAGAGGCGCAGGTGGCGGAGGCGTAAGGAGATAACGGAAGCGACAACGATTATTGCAGGGAGAAACGAGTAAGAAAGATGTCAACGACGTTTTCAATCGAACCACAGACAGGGTTAACGGGAGCTTTACTGAACGTACAAGCTCCCGAATCGCGGCCGGTAATCGAGTTGGACCACATCCACAAGACCTACAACATGGGTGATGTTGAGGTTCACGCGTTGCGAGGTGTTTCACTGACGATTAATGAAGGTGAGTTCGTCGCGATCATGGGTGCATCGGGATCCGGTAAGTCGACAACGATGAACATCCTCGGTTGTCTGGATCGGCCGACGAAAGGAACTTATATTCTCGACGGTGAAGATGTTTCGAGTTTGTCGAAAGACGAACGCGCGGACATACGCTTGAGGAAAATTGGGTTTGTATTTCAGGGTTTCAATCTGCTGTCACGAACGTCGGCGCTGGAAAACATTGAGCTGCCAATGCTCTACATGGGTATCGATGCAAATGAGCGTCATCGTCGCGCGATGGAAGCACTGGGTGCCGTCGGGTTGGCGGGACGTGAGCAGAATCATCCGAACCAGTTGTCGGGGGGACAACAACAACGTGTCGCTGTCGCTCGTTCGCTGGTAAACAAACCAGCGTTGATTCTTGCTGACGAGCCGACTGGTAATCTCGACTCGCGAACGTCGATTGAAGTGATGGAGATCTTTCAGAGACTAAATCGCGAGCTTGGCATCACACTCGTACTCGTCACACACGAAACGGACATTGCTGAATATGCACAACGCGTGATCGTTTTTAAGGACGGCAAAATCAAGTCGGATAACCAGGTTGAGCGTCAACGTAGCGCAGCTGAGGAACTGAAGCATCTTCCCGTTGTCGATGAAGACGACGAAGACGAATAACAAGCCAATCGAAATCAAAAATCAAAAATGAGTTTACTTATGATCATTCGCGTCGCCTTTCGTGCTCTTGTTCGCAACAAGATGCGCGCCGCGCTAACCATGCTCGGCATCATCATCGGTGTTGCGGCCGTGATCGCTATGGTGAGCATTGGCCAGGGGGCGTCGGCATCTGTTCAAGCGCAAATTGAAAGTATTGGAACCAACCTGCTCTTCGTAAGTGCCGGCGCGCAAAACGTAGGCGGTGTACGCGGTGGAACAGGAGACAACGGCACCAATACCTTAACAATCGAAGATCTCGAGGCCATCAAACGAGAAGTACCAAGTGTGTCGATGGTGACACCAGCGATCAATGCCCGCTCGCAATTGGTTGCGGGCAACATGAACTGGAATACGTCGCTTCAGGGTGTTAGCGAACAGTATCCTGACATTCGAAAATGGCCTGTTCAAAGTGGAGAGTTTTTTACAGACGCTGACGTTCGAACAGCGGGTCGAGTGATTGTCATTGGTCAGACAATTGCCGATAACCTGTTCCCCGGGACCGATCCGGTGGGGCAATCACTACGCGTGATGAATCTGCCTTTCAGAGTCGTAGGAGTGATGACAAAGAAGGGCCAGGACCAACAAGGTCGCGATCAGGACGACATCGCGTTCGCACCATACACGACTGTTCAAAAAAAGGTACTCGGCAGTACGCGTGTTCAAATTGCTTTTGTTTCTGCGGTTTCACAGGACGCGACCTATACAGCACAGGCGCAAACAACTGACTTGCTGCGCCAACGTCATAAGCTGGCGGGCAGTGATGCCAATGACTTTACAGTTCGAAACATGACTGATGTCGCTGAAGCTGCGAATGAAACCAGCAAGACGATGACGATTTTGCTCGCATGTATCGCGGGCGTGTCGTTGTTGGTTGGCGGTATCGGCATCATGAATATCATGCTGGTGTCGGTTACTGAACGAACGCGAGAGATTGGTATTCGCATGGCAATCGGGGCGCGCTCTTCGGCAGTTCGAACACAGTTTCTGATCGAGTCGATTGTACTGAGTCTGACTGGAGGAACGGTTGGAATTCTTCTGGGCATAGGCTTCTCGCTCGGCATACCCGCATTGCTCGGTTGGCCTACGCTTGTTTCGCCGCTGGCGATTCTCGGCTCGGTTCTCTTTTCGGCGGCTGTTGGAATATTTTTTGGTTATTATCCGGCGCGCAAAGCAGCAGCGTTGGATCCAATAGAAGCCTTGCGCTATGAGTAAAGCCTGGCCCTTTATGAGTGCCCGGGATTGAATGACTCAAGCTCTTCTGTCGGACCGCGCACGTCTCGTGCGCTTGTTGGAAGCTCGGTCCGCTCGGAGTTTTGTCACAACGAGAGCGCATGAGACGTACGCGGTCCGACAGAAGAGCTTGAGTGGTCAGACTACAGGCACCACTAGAGGGCGACGCTATTCGGTTACTGTGCTCCGCATGAGAAAATACACTGGTTGGTCATGAGCCTATATTTCTTCTTGTAATATCCCTGTTCTATCCGCTCGCCCCAGGAATTTTCGCCTGCGCTCCCAGCATTAGGACGGTCTATACTGTCGGGAACCTGACTCCCGGTTCAGCGTGAAATGACAATATGTAATTCAAATCTTGGTGTGGAGGTATCCAGTGATGCGAAACCCGAAAGGCCTTTCTGTTATTTGTTTGCTCCTGGTTTTACTAACTGCCCATACTGTGTCTGCACAGTCGTCTGCTGGCGACGCAAGTAAACCGAATCTTGAGGTTCAACTTCATTTGCTGGTTGCTTCAAATGAACCCGGTGAAGGAAGACTGCCAACAACACTCGAGCCGATAGTCAAACAACTCAGATCTACACTGCAGTTGACGAACTACCGACTTACAGCGACATTCGCAAATAGCGTCAAAAACGGAAATAGTCTTGAGTCAAAAGGCGTGCTCCCCTCAGATGCATTCGCTCAGGGCCCAAGCGGGCCGGTCTTCTATGAATTTACGCTACAGAGGATCACGGCAAGCGAAGCTCCTAACTCATCGATTGATATTTCACAGTTGCGGTTTGGATTGCGCGTACCCATTATTATGTCTACGGGAACTCCACCAGCCCTTGCTAATATCAACTACGAACCAACAGGAGTAACGACGTCATTAACCCTGCGTGAAGCAACTCCCACTGTTTTCGGCACTTTGAGTATGAACAAACCAAATCAGTTACTTGTCTTAGTTATTTCCGTAAAACGAACATCTTAGTCGTCCAAAGCTGACGGAATAGCTAATACAACGAGCGACCCTATAACTAATGACAATCAAGAGAGCCGCCGGACTTTCACTGTCTCTGATCCTTCTAATTCAACTGTCGCTTGGTCAGCGACGCCAAACGCAAGCACCTGAAAATAGCAAACACCCGCGACTAGTATTGCTGATAGCAGTCGATCAGTTTCGTTACGACTATCTTGAACGCTTCGGATATCTCTTCGCCGTAAATGGTATTCGTCGACTGATGGGTCAAGGCGCAACATGGACCAACGCCAACTACGATCACATGCCAACCTACACTGCTCCAGGTCACGCAACGATGATGACCGGGGCGTTTCCAGCACAGACTGGCATCGTCGGTAATGACTGGCCTGACCGCACAACGGGAAAGCACGTCACAAGTGTGTCTGACGATTCAGTAAAGTTGCTGGGTGGTAACCCGAACGAACCAGCTGCCAGTCCGCGTCGTTTACTGTCATCTACCGTCGGCGACGAACTGCGCCTCGCTACGAATGATCGTTCGAAGGTGATTGGTATCTCTGTGAAAGATCGTTCGGCGATTCTTCCCGCAGGACGTCACGCAAATGCGGCTTATTGGCTGAGCATCCTGTCGGGCAGCATGGTGTCGTCAACTTACTACTTCAATCAACTGCCAGGCTGGGTTACTTCTTTCAACAACACTCGACCGCTCGACAAGTACTTCGGAGCTAAATGGGATCGGTTACTTCCTGAGTCTGTCTACCTGCAACGAGCTGGTGCTGATGCACCTCCGTGGGAAGATATTGGACGCGTAGTCGGTGATTCGAATACATTTCCGCACACGATTACAGGCGGCGCAAAGTCGCCAAACGCCAGTTTCTACGGGGCACTCGATTATTCACCCTTCACAAACGAACTACTCGTCGCGTTTGCGGAAGAAGCCATCACAAATGAACAACTGGGTGCTGACGATGATACTGACGTGCTTACCGTCAGCTTTTCTTCCAACGACTATGTCGGCCATCGCTATGGGCCATACAGCCAGGAAGCGATGGACGCTGCTCTGCGTGTTGACCGAGAGATTGGCAAGCTATTGGATTTTGTGGAGGTGAAGATTGGACTTGCTAATACGATTGTGGCCTTCACCGCTGATCACGGTGTGGCACCAATTCCCGAACACGCGGAAGCTCTTGGCCTCGGCGGCGGACGTGTGAATGCAGCGGATGTACTCGCTACTGTTCGTTTGGCGATCAGCAAACGTTATAACGCGCAGAATAAGAATCCGGATCCAACATCCGATTACATCTATACCTTTGATGACGCTGGCACACAGAGAGCCGCATTCATCAATGGCAATGTGTATTTCAACTACACAGCGCTAGCTCGTGATGGAATCGATAATAACGAGCTTCAGCAGATCGTGTGCAATGCAGCGTTAACGGTCAAAGGAATCGGTCGCTGTTTCACTCGCAATCAGTTGTTAGGTGGTGC
>PSRF01000073.1 GCA_003175865.1 Blastocatellia bacterium | reverse complement strand
TTCAGAATCGCGCTCGTTGGCCGGACGACGAAATGCTTAATTTGACTAAGCCTTGTGATGAGAGAGTCAGATAGCCCAACGCCTAAGTACTCCTCGCCGTTTGGCTGTGGACCGACCGGGATGAATGGAAGTACGGCTAAAGAATTGATCGATTGCACTGATTCGGGAGTGTTGCGACGGCTTCGGAAAAAGTAAGTCCCAGAGATAGCGACGGCAATTATCAGTATGACCGCGGCAATTACTGCCAATCGCAGTCGAGCTGGCTTCCCTTTCAATTGAAGTCGTTGCTGAGCTGTGATTGCACCGACTGTGTCGATTGGTGAGATATCTTCCTCTTCAATTACGGTGCGAGAAATAGTGCGCTTCTCGATTATCAGCGACTGAGGCTCTTCATGTGTTTCGCGGACCTCAGCAACAAATCGATAACCTACACGCGGAATCGTCTCTATGTATTCAACAGCCTCATCTGTCTGTCCCAACGCCTTTCGCAGATTTGAGATAGCGACTGTTAGATTGGCATCCTCGACAAAAGTATTTGCCCAAACAGCCTCTATTAACGCCTCGCGCTCCAAAAGTTTGCCCGCGTTTTGCACGAGCACTACCAGTGTTTCCAAAGCCTTTGGAGACAGATGCACTGGTTCACCGTCGCGCGACAACCGATGTTTCTCGGGATCCAGACGGAAGGGCCCAAACTCGTAAACGTGCCGGTAAGGCTTCGACATAACCACGTTCAGATTTCCTTTAAGACACTGTTGTCCAGGCGAAGCGATCTGATTGGCAAGTGTGCATCTCTGCACAGCACTGAGTGTTTTGCAGAACTGGGCGATTTACTTGGGAAATCAGTCGTTTTGAAGAAGACGGAAACCCAAGTGAGAATTAATAATACGATCAAAGATTCAGACGGTGAATAATCTCTTTGAATCGAGCATCATCATGCAGAGAATCATACAGCGGATCGACGCCTATGTAGGCGTTCCAAAAGAAGGTCTTGTGACTAGCGGCTCGATCGAGCCATTGCAAAGCATGTTCCTTGTCGCCGAGGCGTGAGTAATACCTGGCTGTCCCAATAGAGGAGTGGTCGCCGTCCTTCAAAAAATAATTTAGTCGCTCCTCGAATATATCGCGGATGCCTCCGCGATTGTAGAGCTCTCGCTCGTGCTGAATTACTTCGGGAGGGCTGGATCGAAAGTCAGTTTTGAGCAGTTCATTGAAAACTTCCTCGTCCATCCCCTTTGCTCGATAGATGTCGACGAGGTATTCATGCGCAACCCAAAAATCCGGATCAACAGCAAGGACGCGCTTACAATAATCGATTGCCAGATCATATTCGTGGGCGAAGTAGTGCAGTTGACCAATGTCGGCGAGAATGATCAGCGAAAGGGGATCCAAGTCGAGGGCCCGGTGCATTTCCGCCTTCGCCTCATCTAATCTTCCACGAATTGAGAGATAGACGCCCTTCCAATGGTGAGCAATTGCAGAGTTCGGATCTAATTCAATAGCGCGGTCTAACTCCTTCTCCGCTGTTACCCAATCCCAATGATGAAACATTTTGATAAACCCAAGCGTCGCGTGGGCTTCAGCCAGTTGACCATCCAACTGGAGTGCTTTTTCAACCAACGCCTCAGCCTCGGGTGAGAAGCCGGTGGTCGTGCTATCGACTGCCGCCAGGCTGGCGTAAGCTTGTGCAAAGTTCGGATCGAGTTCGATTGCCTTGCGGAAGTAGTCGATGCTCTTGGCCGCTTCATTCCCACGTTTGCTCCAGAAGTAGTTTCCCTTTATGTAGAGGGCATAGGCCTCCGGGTTCGTCGTTTCTCGTTTGCTCAACGCCACTCTTTCCGTTGGAGAAAGGTTTGTGGATAGCGCACTACCTAGCTGCTGAGATATTGAGTCCTCAAGTTTGAATATGTCTGTGTCAGACTCGTCGAAGGCTCGCGCCCAAAGCTGATCCCCAGTCGCAACACTAAGCAACCGCAGTTGTACACGGACTCGCCCGCCATCCCGCTGGAGACTTCCGTCCAACACAGCATCAACTCCGAGTGCTTTACCAGCATTCATGCGATCCTCACTTGAATCGACATAGCGGACGACGGCACTGGTGGGTCGCACGACAAGTTGTCCCACACGACCAAGGCGAACGATAAGAGCATCCGCAATACCAACACTCAGCGAAGCATTGAGTTCTTGATCGTTGAGTGGTTGGGGCGGAAGAACAGCCAACACACGAATTATTGAAGCTGGGCTTTTGCCTGCTGCAATGCCCCTTTCGTCACCGTGCCGGAAGTAAAAGAAAGACCCAAGTGCCAAAAACACCGCTGCGCCGGCGGCGAGGAGAATGTGTTCAAGATTGACGGTTCGCGCAAAGACAGTTGAGGGTGTGTGAGTAACGACAATCCCCTCACCCCGTTCCGATTGGTTATCGGTCGACAACTCTTCTTCAATTACGGTACGCGATCGGGTGTGCTTCTCGATAATCAGCGGTTTTAGTTCATCGTTAACCTCGCGAACTTCAGCTACAAAACGATAGCCGACTCGCGGAATCGTCTCGATGTACTCAGCTTCCTCAGTGTTTTGACCCAAAGCTTTTCGCAAATGCGAGATGGCGACGGTGAGATTTGCGTCCTCGACAAATGCATCTGTCCACACAGCTTCCATCAGGGTTTCCCGCTCCAAAAGACGACCCGCGTTCTTGACCAGGATCAACAAGGCCTCGATTGATTTAGGCGACAAAGGAACCGGCTCACCGTCACGCAGCAATCGATGTCTTTCGGGATCGAGTCGAAAGGGGCCGAATTCGTAGAAATGGCCAAAACGCTTCGGCATAACAATCTTTAGAAATTGCGTTAGAACAATTTAGCGGGAGATTAAGGACTTTTAGCGCTTCGAGCGAGTAAAAACCCCTCCGCACACGAGACTGGAAATGGATTGTATAACGCGATTCATTCTAGGCCAATTGTTCGATCCACGACAACGACAATTTGCCCCATCCCGCCCGTGAGCATGCCACCTAAGGCAAAACTGCTGAAAGACAGCTAGATGAAAAAGAGAACGGTCATCACAACTGAAAAGCAAGAGGTTTGGGTCGTCAGAGAAGCGACCTCGGAAGCGGATCAGGCAATCGGTGCCAACGAGACTCTCGATAACGACAGCAGTATCGAAGTCCCTCTCCCAGCA
Source organism: Blastocatellia bacterium (assembly GCA_003175865.1). Lineage (GTDB taxonomy): Bacteria > Acidobacteriota > Blastocatellia > Pyrinomonadales > Pyrinomonadaceae > PSRF01. Next base: position 3,675 of record PSRF01000073.1, on the reverse strand, counting down.
GCAGAGTCGGAGACCACAGATGGGGTTGAAGAATGAATGATGATCAATGTCAGAGCCCAATTCCTCCGTCAGAACACACAAGCCAGGTATGTCGTCGTCGCTCGTTGCTCGATCTACCCTCAGAACGAGCAGGATCGCGTTGTCGTCACTAATGAACAACATGAGAGGAAAACGCCATGAAGAAAATAATCGTAGGTACGTTTGTTTTAGTTTTGCTGGTTCTCGTTCACGCGAGCCCTGCTCTGGCAACAATCAGTCAAATATTCGGACCGCCGGGAGAGCTGTGCACAACGAGCGCCCCGTGTAGCAATAGCTTCGACTATCCCGTGCTTCAAGGTCGCACGATTGTCCTGACTGTAAATGGACAGTTTGTTGATCTCTCTACCAGTTTAGAGGTGTCAGGTTCTGGAGTGACCGTTTCGAGTGCCTCTGGCACTACTTCGAGCAACAAAAAGATAAGTATCGCTGTTTCCTCAAGTGCGACTCCAGGATTGCGCACAATCAAGCTGCACTATCTCGTAGAGACCAACGGTCCTGACGTCTTCCAAGTAAGAGTGATTCGTTCAGGTAAGGTTACCAGCGTTCCGAACGTTCAAGCCAGCGATTATTTCACCGACGTCGATGTCGCATTGAACGGGGTAAAACTCGACAACGCCGGTGTATTTGTGTTGCCAACCACTATTGCAACTTTCACTGTGGGTGGTGGTCAGGTTCCGCAGGTGCCGCAAACTCTCACGCAAACAAATGCAACTGCAGTAGTGAAGTCGAGCTCAAGCGATCAGACAGTTGTAACAGTCCATTTTAATGGTGGCCCATTCGCCGAAGCGCAGGCGACGCTTGTTCTTTTTGATAAGCAACTCTCCGAAGATACGTGCAGGCAGCACCGAATCTTTTGCTACTCCGGCCTGGACGATGGCAGTACGGCTGGAACTTTCCAGCAAAAGGGCCAGAGTACTTTCAACGCGATCGGTCCTAACGCGGTCAGCTCAATCTCCTACCCACTTGGAACGAGCGTATCTCCGGGAAGTGTCTTAACTATCAGAATTACGCTCGTGCGCCCGGCGAAATCAGGGGGTGAAATTGTGCATTGGCAAATGGTGCCAAGTACTTCATTTGTCGAGGCGCCAGGATCCGGTACTCATTTCAGTCCCACCGGACAAAACAGCATCACTGTCCCGGGAGGTGATCAGTTTAAAGAGGTGTCTGTGAGGTATGACCAGGTTCCCGCCGGCTGCGGACGCTCTGGCTGCATCGGGCAAGTACAAACTCGGATGGTCAACTTCAATACGGATCAGCCACCGTTCCTGAGGCTCAGCACCTTTACGCTGCTATCACGTTAGATCAGCGTAGTCTTGGTACCCGAGGTTGACGGTAAGTTGAGATCGCAGTGCCTGAATGCACAAGACTCTAAGCACGTCTTTGATACAAGATCGAAGAACAAGGTTACTGCTGATGTTTCAATTCACAGTCATCCTCGGGAGCGAGCATGGAAAATGAGGAAACCAAAGATTTCCAAAGGAGAAATCATGAAGAGCATCTTGAATTCAGTCGTGCTGCCGCTCTTTATAATCGCAGCGCTGTTCATTGTGTTGATAGTCCATCCTGAATTGGAAGGCTCGCGGGCCATCGCGAGCTCGTCCCTTGCCCCCGTCGCTCCGACTATAAAGAGTGAATCGCAGATAAAAAGCGAAGCGTCACTCTACGAGACGGCCATCCGCGAAATCGGACAAATCACTCAGTTAAACTTGGCGACACCGGAAGTATCCAAGACGGCTCAAGGTGTCTTGGCCAAACAAATTCCCAACCTGCGATTGAATCGTTCTAAGCTCGTCGCGTTTGGCCTAAACGATTCGAGTTTCGTGAGCGCCGTTAAAGCAAGAGCGGGAGACAAGAAATCTGCCCAGCAATTCGCAATGGAGTTGGGGAACGATCATAGTGCCATCCTGAAATTGAGCGGTGCGCAATCTGTGGCCACTCGTATTCGCAGCAGCGCTGAGGCTGACAACCTATTGTTGACGAAGGTTGCTGCGTTACTAAAACAAGCTGCGGCGGACATCAAAGCAAATGCGAGAGCTCACCATGCGCATATCAAAGCAGTAGCTCGTACTACGTCTGAGTCTACACACCTTCTAGCACCAAGCACTCTCTCGTCAGAAGACACGACTCTCCTGGTCGTTGCCGCAGCGATTGTCATTTGCCCCGTGTTGGGCTTGGTGATCTTCGAACTTGCGGCTTCCGTGGCTGTCATAGTGTTCTACGTCGCTTTGCTAACGACACCCTTTCTAATTGTCGGTGGTACGGCTGACAAAGTTCAGGAATGTGAGGACAAAGCGAGAAAGAACTGTGATAACTGCAAGGATGACGCGAGCAAACTCGTGTTTCCGCTAAACATTGCGGCAGCGGATGCATGTGATGCGGAATTGCTGTTTGAAATTACAGTCTGCATGGCCACGCTAGGCCTCGTCTAGCAGGGTTCATCAAATTGAAGATCTTTAAATTCACGGTGAGCTAAAGCAACGGCGAACTGCAATCGCGGTAGGAGGTTTTATGAGCTTTCGAAAGTCAACTCTACTCATCATGTTTTTCTTGATGACTGTAAGTACGGCGAACGCGACCATAAGCTACATAACGGACGACAATATCTGTCTTTACCACTGCCTTCCTCAGTCTTCTTACCCGGTGCTTCGTGGCCATGAATTCACGATTACGCTGGTTGGACAATATGTTGACTTGTCAACGAAAGTCGAAGTGTCCGGTTCAGGTATGTATGTTAACAACATTGGTACTGCGTCGGGCAGCAAGACTGTTCAACTCGAAGTACTCGATAGTGCGTCCGGCACTTACACTGTCAAGCTGCGTTATCTGGTGGAACTAAATGGGCCAGACACGTTCAAAGTAGTGGTGGTACAGAATGGCTCTATCGGTAGAGTTACTGTTCCTACTCTTACACAACCCTTCAGCGACTTCGATGCCACTATTGACGGCACAAACATGAGTAACATCACAGTCTTTTCTGCCGACTCAGACGTAGGAGGTCCTACTACTCCCGACCCATCGATCGTAAGCACTACGTCCTCAACGGCGAAGGTAAACATCCATTACAAATCGGGCAACGTCGTACGACTTAACACAAAAATCAGAATCGCAGACAAGGCTGGCGGAGACGCTTGCATGAGGGATAGACGCTATTGTTACAAGCTGGCCGACGGCTCAACAGATGTTCCTATCAGTGAAGTCGCGCCGAATTTTGTCAGCGCGGCTGCGCTGAATCATTCGTATTCGACGTTACCTAAAGAAGGCGAGACGCTCACGTTTTACATCACTCTCATAGAAGCAGCAAAAAGTGGTGGTGAGAAGGTTTTTTGGCAATTGTCGCCGAGCAGTTCCTTTGCAGCCGCGGCAGGCTCGGGTACCGATTTTAATCCGTCAGTAGTTAATACAGTGACTGTGCCTGCAGGTAACAAATCGCAGAGTGTGATCGTAGTCTTTAAAAACGCGCCGGATGGATGTCCCGTTCAAGGCTGCGTTGCACAAATCCAAGCCAGGATTGAGCCGCAACCGAATTTCGTGGTTGGCGAATTCCGTGTAACTCCAGTGCCACTTATTCCACCTCGGAAGCTCAGTACACCGATCAACCCGATTCCACCTGAGCAATAGATGTCGTTGGTGTTGCAC
>PSRF01000057.1 GCA_003175865.1 Blastocatellia bacterium | reverse complement strand
AATGCAGTAGTTGGTTGGGCGCGGTTGTTGCGCACAGGGCAATTGGATAGCGACGGTACAAATCACGCATTGGAAGTGATCGAGCGAAATGCCGGCGTGCAGAAACAAATTATTGAAGACTTGCTCGATGTGTCGAGGATCATTACCGGGAAGTTACTCATTACTTCTGAGACTGTTGATCTGTTATTAGTGATTCATGCAGCGATCGACGTTATTAGACCAGCTGCCGCAGCGAAGGAGATTCGTATCCGCACTCACTTCGATATTCCTGAGATTTTAGTCCTGGGAGATGCTGATCGACTTCAGCAGGTGATCTGGAACCTCCTTGCGAACGCGGTTAAGTTCACGCCTCAACAAGGCGAGATCGATATTCACGTAAAGCAGCATAGCTCACAGGCTGAGGTCAGGATTGAGGATTCTGGTCCAGGAATACCAGTGGAGTTCCTACCTCACGTTTTTGAGCGTTTTAGTCAAGCCGATGGTACGAGCACGAGGAAGTACGGCGGCTTAGGACTGGGACTTGCGATTGTTCGTCATCTAGTTGAACTACACGGAGGTACAGTCGCGGCTTGCAATAATGAGTCTAACGGTGGCGCAGTCCTAACGGTCCGACTTCCTGCTATCGAACACCAGCCAACCGAATTCAAACCACGCCAGCTACCGACCGTAGGTGCTCACTAATTACTGCTGGCCAGTTCCTTTGTTCACCTACTTTTTGAGAACGGGTGCGTTCGTGCGGGCACTCGCATCAGTCTGCGTGCCCCCAGGATTGAAAACATAACTGTCACGGGCGCGCACCGCGAGATTCGGTTGATTGGCTCGGACTTTGATTTGGCGACGTTCCCCGGGTTGCGCGGGTCGTTTCGGATAGTATCCGAGGCTGTATTGACGGCGCAGTTCTTCGGCGACGTTTGCAAAAGCTACGTTCGTGTTCTGAAGAGTGTCTGCCTGAAAATCTCGACCGCCAGTTGATTCTGCCATCTCGTGCAGATACCGATCGGCTAATTCATAATCGTCTCGAGCTCCACCACGACCACCGCCGCCTGGCCAGCCTCCGCCGCCACCTCCTCTGCGTCCGCCCATGCCACCGCGACGTCCGCCGCCGAAAATGCCTCCCAGAATTTGACCCCAAACATCGTTCGGTCCCGGAAAGCTTGGACCCATCGGACCACCCATCCTGACAACGTCACCTTCGGTGTTGTACTGCACCGCATAGACCAGTGCGTCCAATTCCTGTGCATCCATTACGTTGCTCTGGTAATCCGCGCGTCGACTGGTTGTATCAACTCCATCAGTAAAGAGAACGACTGCTTTTCGACCCTGAACATGATTGAGCTCATGATTCATGACCATGTCTACAGCGTCGTAGAGTCGCGTTCCGTCGCCCGTGTGAGTGCGTCGAATTGCTCGCTGAAGTTTCGCGCGATCGGTAGTGAAATCGGTAAGCACCTTGATTTCATTACTGAACGAAACAACCATTACAGTGTCGTCTGGCCGCAGCTGATTTACGAAACTGATTGCGGCATCCTGAATGTCTTCAAGGCGGAACTGCGTTGAAGGACTCGTATCAAGCATCAACACGACTGAAAACGGTTTATCGACCGACGAGAAGAAAGCAACTTCCTGCTCGACACCATCCTCCCAAATTCGAAAATCTTCCTTTTTCAGATTGGGAATGTAGCGCCCGTCGCGATCCATAACGCTGACTGGCAGCGTTACCAATGTGGTGTTAACACGAATGACATCGCCCGCATCAACCTCTTCGGGCCCGTTGTTTTTTGGGTCCTGTTGAGCCGTACTGGTTGGGCGTTGATTGTTTGGGTAATTCGCGCCACCCAATACCGGTGCCTTTGATGGTGCTGTTGTCGTTGTGGAAGGAGGAGTGTCGTCCGATCCATTACCGACTCGTCGCGGCCGTGATTGCGAGAACGTGATTGTGCTCAATGAAGAAAATGAGAGTAGGAACAGGAAAACAACGGATTTTCTCATAATGCTCCAATCGGAAAATGCAGGTCCTAACCGGAGGTTCGTACAGACAACCAGACAGAGTTAGATGCTTTCGGTCTTGAATTGGTTTCGAGGAGAGAAAACCGCGTAGCAAAGAAAGAATAACCTCTGCGTGAAGCAGGCGCAAGGCATTCGATGTCCAAAACCTGGCTAATTTCTTGCCGACGAGATCGCATTCCATATCAAAGGCAGGGTCGCCCAGGTTTGTCCGCGATGCTGAGGGCGAAAGGCAAAAAGAACGACGTGACCTTTGCCCATGCCCACTTCGGCGAGAGCAATCTGACCCCTCAGCTTGTCTTCTCCTAACAGCCACCCTGAGCGAAGTAGGTTCGATTTTGCGTACCTGGCAATGACATGCACGCTCGGATCGCTCGTTTCAAACGCAGAGCTATTGATGAAGTAAGCGGGTATGCTGCTACCCAGACCTGCCGTGATGTTCTCTTTCGTGTCGAGATCGATTGTGACAATTGAACCTGGACAATAAAACTCAGAAGATCGAACACCTTCCAGAACATTCTTCAATGGCAGTTTGAACTCCTTAATCGCCAGTTCGCAGGCAACATCGAAACAAATCAAAGTGCCACCTTCATTGACGAAGGTCTTGAGGTTTGCAACACCAGCATCTGAAACCCCACCGGCAAATTCCCTGGGAGTGGTATTGGCACTGTTGCCATCGATGATCTCGCGACTGCGCTGTGAGGTCAGAATGATCGCGTCATACTTTCCAACCAGATTGCCTTGTTTGACCTCGTCGTTTCGCAGCGATGTATACGGGACGTTGAATGTGTCGAAGACGAAGCGTGTCCAGCCTTCGTCCATGTTGCCTGTCCAACCTTTATAGATTGCGATTCGTGGAGTACCTCGAACCGGGTTCTTGATCGGAGACTCGTCGCCTTTTTTCAACGGCAAAGCGAGATCTGATCTCACTTCATTTACATCCTTCAATAATGTGAGTTTGCGTTCCGCAGGCGTTTCCCTGATCCCAATGACAGCAGGTGCATCGAGGCCAAGTTGCAGGGGCAATGTCCAACCAGCCACGTCATACGGACGTTCTGCCTCGCCCTGGCTCGTCAACCGATTTGGATAGATTTGAGGTTCGAACAGTGCAAGTACATTTGAACGTTGCGGCTGAGACAAGAAGACGATGTAACTGCCAGCGGGTACTTCCTGCATCTCGGTTGTGCGTGCGATGATTTTTCTGTAAGTACCCAGACGATCATTTGCCGAGTTAGTCCGCTGCAACATTTGTGGGCCATAGCCCAAGTGGAGCTCAGCGTCGAGTCGAAACACTTCAACTCCCTGTTCAATCAACAAACCAACTAACTTTGCAACAGCTTCGTCGTGGCCTTGTCCGGCAGGGATCAGATAAGCAAGCGGCTCGTCTGGCTTAGACCCCTCGTCAATGCTCTTGCGGTTTAGAGCGAAGAACTCCCTCAAGTATTCGGCGCGATACTTTGCCGCCATCGACAGAATCGCGCGCGCTGAAATCAACTCCATCTGAAGAATGTCACGTGGACGCCACGTTCCACCCGGCCATGGATCAGGAAAGTTCGTCGTCGCTTCGAGCGCGCTGTGCATCCCTCGCGTATTGGATCGAGAGAGTTGGTCGCTCGTGATAGTGGTTGGCGTCATCAGTCTCGCACTCGCCGCCTCCGACAATATTCCGATTGAGTTGTGGAAGTACGGCGCTGTGCGGAAACCTCCGTGCCACCAGGTGTCGTAAAGCGCGTTGGTTAAGACGCCTTGAAACCCTGCCGCCTGAAGATCGGCTGCGACTTTGTGTCCGATTAATCCTACCTCTCGAAGTAGGAGCGGCTTAATATTTGGGTTTGGCGGATCGAAAAACGGCGGAATGAAAAGACGGGAGCCAGTTGAGCCTTGCTGGTGAACATCGTAAACAATTTGCGGATACCATTCCTTCCAAAGTAACCGAGTAATGGCCTGCGTTTCTTTAAGATTGATCATGAACCAATCGCGATTGTCATCATGACCGGCGTAGTGATGATAGAGCTCCGGAGGTTCAGTCCCCTCCGCGGGAGTTCCAAGTGTTTTCCGATACCAGTTGGCAACGATGTCGACACCGTCGGGGTTTGGTGACGGGATCAATAAAAGAATCGTATTTTGAAGAATCTCTCGAGTGTTAGCGTCTTCAGCAGTTGCCAGGTAATACGCGAGCTGCATTGACATTTGTGACGCAACAATCTCGGTCGAGTGAATTGAACAAGAGATCACCACGACAACTTTTCCGTTCGTGACGAGTTGGTTAAGGGCCCGCTCAGGAGAAGTTGGTCCAGTCATCGTGGCTGACGTGAGTTTGCGAGGATCAGCCAGAGTTTGTTGGATGTCTTTGTATTTGTTTAGAGCCAGTATATTCTCTCGCGCGCTAATAAACGCGACGATTATTGGTCGCTTCAGTGTTGACTGACCAATTGCCTGTACCAGCACTCGGTCTGAAGCATTGTCCAGTCGATTAAAATAGTCAGTAATTTGACTCCAGTCAGCAATCGTTCGATCGTCACCAGGATTAAAACCCAGTACCGAACGTGGCGTCGGCACAAAGCTGTTGGTCGTGGCGCGCGTGGACGGTCGTTGCGCATAAGTAGTCGATAAAACCAGGACGCACAGAAGTACAACTTGACATGCGATTGCTAATCGATGGCGAATCATTCGCTGTTCCTTTGTTGTAGAGACTGAAAATGGCAGAGAACACTGCACTCGAGAAAACTTTGTCGCAGGAGTCTAGCACAAACTCCAGTGCCAGCCTGATTAGACGCTTGCACTATTGGTGGTCATTATGTGCTGCTGGTGCGTTGTTGCTCTTTCTTGGCCCACCAATTCTGTTCATTGCATGGATTGTGAATAAACACGATCTTGTGTACCCCGTAGCAACCTTTGGCGCCAAGTGGTGGTTGCGTCTTAGTGGAGTAAGAGTCGTGGTGAAAGGCATTGAGCACCTTGATCCGAAACAGACATACGTATTTGTTTGCAATCATCGATCGTATCTCGATACAGCTTCGATATTCGTTTACCTCGGTCGTCGTCTTGGGTTACTTGCAAAGAAAGAATTGTTGAAGGTCCCTGTGCTTGGTGTGGGAATGGGATTTGTGAATGTGATGGCAATCGATCGCTCAAATCGTGAGAGTGCAATTAGAACAGCAGACGCGGCTGTGAAACGCATCCGATCAGGTGTGTCGTTCGCAGTTTTTGTCGAGGGTACTCGAGCTCGACCAGGCGAACTCTTGCCATTCAAAAAAGGAGCCTTCTACATGGCAAGACAGGCTTGTGTGCCAGTCGTGCCGATAGCGATTAAAAACTCAGATGTACTAATGGGAAAAGGAACAGGTGAGGCGCGCTCGGGTGAACTTGAAATGGTTATCAAACCCCCGCTTGAAATTCCCCTTGAGGAGACCGACCAAGACATCAACGATGAAATCGCTGAAGCTAGACGCCTAATCGCAGAGGAGTTAGGCGTCGAGCCCCAAACATTTACGGAAACTGGTAAATGAGCACGCCAGTCGCTCTGACGATAATCCCACCTTCCTGAATTGGCTGAAAGACTGCGTTGCGTGCGGCGGTTTCAGCGGCCTCGCGCAACGGTAGCGGACCATCAACGGCCATTGCCGACACAACCTTGCCGTTTTGGTCTATAACCACACGGACTGTGACTTTGCCAGTTGCGTGCACTCGCTTTGCTTCTTCGCTGTAAACCGGCTTCGGAAGAATTGTGGCCTTCTGATTGAGTACGCCAACTTCGACGGGCTTTGGACCAGAATCTGGAGTCGGAGTTTCGTTTTCACCAACTTCCGTGACCTTCAACGTCGCTCGCGCTGGAGTGAAGTCCATATAGCGAACCTTCATCCGGATGTGAAGCGTGCTTCCGTTGTCGTAGATGAGTTCCTCGTCGGCGTAGGAGTACGTGGGGAACCAGTACCGGCCGTCGATGTGCTCACGGTAGGTTTCTACGGTTGGAAACTTATTTGTCTTGGTCTCAGGAACACCTTTGCCCCTGGTTTTGACGATTTGAAGATCCTGATCATCAACCCAGATGCGACCAACAAACAAACGTTCTTTCGTTTTCTTGGGATCCGGGATTACTTTTGGAGCAACATCGAAAACGTACAGATCGAGTTCATCAATCTTTTCCTTGCCAACATACTTGATGTTGTATTTCGAGATCTTGGAGGGTTCCAGTGCGAATGGTTCAACTCCACCCAGGTCATCAACGTCCTCCTGGGTCACGACATCACTCATGGATGACATCGGAAAGAAATTGATCTTCTCGTATCTGTTTCCCTGATCGTCAAAAGTAAAAGTTGAGACCCGGTGATATTCACCGGTAATTTGGCCGCCCATGCCAATACTCTGAATTAACGCGTCTCGCTTGAAGGAGTAGTTATTCAGGGCGCGGCGAAACTCCGCCTCCTTGCCTGTAAACGCGCTGATGATGCGCTCAGCATCCACGCTGTTTGGCATCGCGGCGTTGGTGTTCTGCGCACGAGCAACGGGGAAACTCAAGAGAACCAGGAGAACCGTGCAAAGTACGATGGGCAGAAGAGAGACTTTTTTCATATTCAGGAACCTACGAAGAATGACGAACTAATAAACAAAGTTTCAGATGCC
>PSRF01000330.1 GCA_003175865.1 Blastocatellia bacterium | reverse complement strand
TAGGTTAGTGCCATGAGACTCGATCGTGACAAGGCCACGTCCATCCGGGGTCCAACGCAAGTTGAAACCTTTGAAATCCAGAAGTTTGATGGGCGCTCCGCCCTGGGAAGCATAAACAGCGGTTTTCATTCCATGAGGGTCATCAAAATATGCACACGCTATCAACTTGCCATCAGGTGAAACTGCTGGTCGTGACGATGCGTTCGTCGTTAAGTCTTCTGCTACACCGCCATCGATAGAAACTTTGTATAACAGGCGCCGGCTAAGCATATTCAAGAAAACGACCGATTGACTATCCGGAGCACAATCGGGGAACCATTCGTTGCCGCCGCTCGTCAACTGCTTTTGGTTTCCACCGTCGAGGTCCATGCGCCAGATGTTTTGCCTTCCAGCGCGGTCTGACATGAACACGATATACCGACCGTCTGCTGATGCTGACGGCCAGCGGTTGTTTCCGCTATCTGTCAGTTGTTTTTGATTATTGCCGGCCGCATCTGAGATCCAAATATCGGATTTGCCGGCGCTGCGCGATGCAAAAACAACACGACCGTCCGGCGTCCAGGATAAACCTTCGACTCCGTCGAGATTATTTGATCGAATGGCTCGACCAATTGATGTTTGTATCGCAGAACTAATCCAGATACTCGAGTTTACCTCGTGCTTTATTGTTATGAGAGTGGATCCTTCCGCGTTCAGACTGACGTCATTATATTCAGTCAAATCATTAGTGATCCGCCGGACCTCACCACTCGGGTATGAGACATACCACAGTTGATTCGGACTCAAATCGTGCTCTTGTGCCGTGATGATTAGTCCGTGTCCATCACGCAACCAGGCCATTCGTCTGACTCGGAACCAACGTTGCGTGGTCAGTGGATGTATTTCACCATTGTCGACTGTAACCGCTAACACTGTCATGTAATGTCCATCAGCACTCGCGGTTCCACCTGGACAGGCGATTAATTTGCCGTCGGGTGACCACGCAGGTGCATCTTCAAAGGCTGAGAAGAAATCCGGGTTCTTGCGCGTCGCGACTTTCTGTTCATTCGTGCCATCGGCGTGGGCAATGAACAAAGCGCTCTCACCCTGCGCGGGGTATCCACGAAGAAAAGCATAGCGTTGGTCATCAGGAGCAAGCGCAACCAGACTATCAATGTCGATTGTTAACTTCTTGGGCACTCCGCCTAAAACAGGTAGCTGATAAAGCGTTGCCGCAGGACTCTCGTCGGCGACGTAATAGATAAAGTTGCCGTCCTGAGAAAAAGTAATTCCAGCATATGGAACATCCAAAGGTGGTACCACCTGAACATTACTGCCTGTGGCTAGCTGTTTAATCCAAAGGCTTTGCTTTCCTGCTTCCGCCTGCGCGTAGACGAAGTATTTGCCTTCCGGAGATAGTGCTGCAGTTACGACTCTTCCTGAATTGGTCAATCGAGTAACTCTCATTGTCGCAAAGGTGGCACTTGGCTTCCGTGTTCTGGTTCCGAGTTTGTAGAGTGTGAAACCGACCACGCCACACGCGAGAAGCAACAACGTTACCCACACGCTCCATCGTCTGCGCGAACTTTCCGCAAAAGACTTTGACGTCTTAGTTCCGGAGGTCTCTATCTGTGTAACTGGCAACTCGATCGCCGGACTCACCTGGGGTTGGCCCGACACGTAACCGTTATCCAGAACCTTCACTGGCGCAACAAAGCGATAACCCTTCTTGGGCACCGTTTCGATGAACGACTCCCCGTCATCGGTATCACCCAGGATTTTTCGCAGCGTGGAGATGTTGACGGCCAGATTTACTTCTTCGACAAACGTGTCCGGCCAAACCTCACTCATCAGTTGATCTTTTTCGATTAAGTGACCACTGCGACGCACCAGCGCCACCAGTGTGTCGAAGACTTTTGGAGCCAGAGATACAGACTTGCCGTCACACAACAACAGCCTTTCCGTCTCATCAAGACGAAACCTGCCGAACTCGAAGGAATGATGTTCCCTGGTGCTCATCCGAAACCACTGGGGAAGGCGATTAAGAAAACATTAAAAGATTCCCAAACTTTTCTAAAGGACTTTGCAAGCCAAGCCGCTTTAGGGTCCACCTACTAGTGAGAAGTGGACCATGCGGCGTGCAAGTGCGCTTGAGATGTGACGCGCCTCATTTTAAGGCCAGGTGATTGTGTGTAACAAGACAAACACTGGACTTCATTGGCCCAACTTGATCCTGGGACCTCAGACGTCTCGTCAATCTGGTCGTCTTCAGGCTAGCGAGCAGCGAGGACGCCGCGCTCCCAGCATAGTGTTGAATAAATTTCAGAGGAGATCCTATGAAGCCAAGATTACAACGTTCAGCAACGATTATGTTCCTCGTATCCATCGGGCTATTAGTTGTCGCATTGATTGGAGGCCCAACCCTAACGAGAGCGGAGGGCGACAAGACCTTTACAGTCGACGTTACTGAAGATTGCAACAACGCACATGTCAACCCTGTCGTTCCCGGTGAACCATTCACCGAGGTCACACCTGGTGACACTATAGTTGTCACAGGCACGATCTACCCCGGCGGAACACTAAAGCCAGGGAGTCAATCTAATCTTCCAACTGACCCGGGAAGCATCGGCAATTGGCTCTCCCGCGCGGTTTTTATCGTCGATACTAACCAGTTCAATAATGGCGAATCGCCCATCGCGTTCGCCACAATGCTCTACATGTTTCCTCACGATTCGAAGTCGCTAGTAAGCGAAGGTTTGGTTCCCAACGTCGGATCAAGAACCGAGCGAGCTGTTCTAGGAGGGACCGGGAGCTATGCGTCAAGCACCGGACAAGTTCGTATGGAAAACATCGGCACGAATGGCACGGGATGTTTCAATTATCGATTTAGCTTCAGACTCAAAGACCAACAATAGCGTCGCCGTCGATTACCAGCGAGGTTGCGACTTGCGTAGGCACCCGACGCTGGAGTTGCAGCTGAAACGAAACCTCGCAATCACTCAATACCAGTAAAGAACGTTCAGCAGTACAGCCGGCGTGAAATCAGGACCACCAGTTGAGACTGTGTGAAAAGTGGGAGGCAGTTTCACTCCGGTAGGAGTGGAATGTTTATAGCTTGCCTTCTCCATAGTCCGCTCCGTTCGGAAGAGCGGCATAACAATAGGTTACTGACCCGTAACACTGCCGGTCTTCCGAACGGAGCCAGATTTCATGAGTCGAGAGCTATAAAAATGCCACTCCTGACGGGGTGAGGAGTGTCGGATAAGGCAGAGCTCAGAGATGATCATTGAACGAACAACTAGATTAACTAGCGATATTTTTCAAATTGCGCCGAGGCTAGGTTCAGGCGCTGGTGAATCGCCAGAGTCATTCCTGTTCACCCTGGCAGAACGGCGCGCCAGTAACGCAACAGGCAATCCCACCAGCAGAGCATGTCCGATCACTTCTGTCAGTAGAATTGGTAAGCGTGGAAGCGGGCCCCTCTGTCCTATGGCTGATAGCGGGAGAACAATGAACTTCATTCCAAAATAGGCAATCACACCGTAAGTGAGTCCACTAACAACCGGATGACGAACGAGGACAGGCAATACCTGCGTTGCCAGGAAATAGACAGTTGCAATGCATGTGGCAACGACGAAATGTAGCAGGATGCCGAGCAAAAAAGTTGGGACACCGCCAGCGATTGCTGCCGGCCTCCCAAGCACTCCAGCGGCGACCGACTGGAAGATACGGAGTGGTGGCACTCCTAATATCAATCCATAAAAAGTAAATGCAAATAGGAGGTCGAACAATCCGATGAGCAAACCTCCAAGCGGAATAGTGTCGATAGCCCGCGGACGGCCCAGGACGATTGTTTCATTGGTCATTTTTGTTCCTTAAGGTTAGGTCAAAGAGTTGGAGGCCTTCATGTCGGGAGCAACAGAGAAGATGTGCTCGTTACCTTGTGCGACCCCTGTTACCTGTATTTTCCGTGGGTGACGAAGTCTCACAGGCCACACAGAGAAAACTGGGGTCGCACAAAGATCGTTCGGTCGGTTCGGACGTTAGTGTGACTTCCAGATTTGTCCATGTGAATCAATTTGTGACGAGTGTCAATTTTGCGTGATGCTGGGGCTCCCGGTGGGGACGAGTGCGCCAGCGTCACGAGCCCAGCTTGATGAAGTTATCGAAATGCTCTCGATAGCCACGACTTAAAGAATAATGAGAGCCATTATGTAAGACGACTCGATACTCACCTCGAGCCCAGGTTTGCAGCTCCTTGACACGGTTGATATTGACGATCGTGCGCCGGTGAATGCGAACGAACACTCTTGGATCAATTTGCGCTTCAATGTTATTTAGGGTCTCTCGCAGCAGATGTGAAGAGTTGGCGAGATTAAGACGAACATAGTTGCCCTGTGCTTCGATCGCGTCTACGTCTTCACTGCGAATGAAAAAAACCTTCTCGCCGTTCTTGATCGCGAATCTTTCCAGATAGCGGGGCCCGGCTTTGAACTCCTGCAGCATCTTCAGAATGCGCCCGGTGTCCGGTTCCTCGGTTCCCTTCATAAAGATCTTCACACGCTCAATCGCGTCGGCAAATCGTCTGCGATCGAACGGTTTTGTCAGGTAATCAATCGCGTGAACATCAAAAGCACGAATCGCATGCTGATCGTATGCCGTAACGAAAATGATGAGTGGCATCCGTTCGACACTTAGACTTTCCAACACTTCGAACCCATTAAGATCAGGCATCTGCACGTCAAGAAAGACAAGATCCGGAGCATTGGCCGCAATCGACTCAACCGCTTCGCGACCATTTCTCGCCTCCGCGATGACTTCCATCTCGGGGTAATCCTTCAACATCTCGCGGATTCGATCTCGAGCAAGTGGTTCGTCATCAACTATTAAGAGTTTAATTCGCACGTTCGATTACTCTTTGTCGCGAGCGGGGATATCCAGGGTGACTGTCACACCACGTCCGTGTGAGTTCGCGATTTCAAAATTGAAGTCGTCACCGTAGCACTGTTCCAGGCGTGCACGCGTATTCGTCAGGCCGATTCCCGAAACGCTTCCATTAGAGTTGGTTTTTAATCCCGGTCCATTGTCCTCTACTTGCATGATTAACCGGTCATTTTGCTGACGCGCTCGGATCGTGATGCGACCTTGATCTGTCTGCTTCGCGATACCATGACGTACCGCGTTTTCGACAATCGGTTGGAGAATTAGGTTAGGTACAATGATCTTAAGTGTCTGCGGCTCAATCTCCATTTCAACTGACAATCGATCCTGGAAACGGATATGCTCGATATCTAGGTAGCATCTGAGAAACTCCAACTCTTGTTCAAAGTCTACTGTCTGTGCGCTCGAGCGCTTCAATGTCAGCCTGAGGAAGTCTCCGAGTCTGGCGATCATTCTGTCGGCGGCTTCGACGTCCTTGTGCAGGAGTGCTGAAATGGAATTAAGAGTGTTGAAAAGAAAATGCGGATGGATCTGCATTTTCAACGCTTGCAATTGTGCCTGGGCCAGTTGCGCAGTCAATCTTGCAGTTTTTGCTTCACCCTCGCGAAGGCCGCGGTAGTAGTAGATAGCGTGGGACACAACTAGAGTTGTCCAGTAGATCGTCAGGCCCTGATGAAAGTAATAAGGACTAAATGCGTTGTTGCGCCAGAGAATCCACAAGGTAGGATTGCGTGCTGTGTTCACATAACCGAAAAACCAGACCAGAGGCGACGCAGCAGAGATAACAAATGCAGAGAATACTATGCTCGTGAAAATATGAATGAAAAGATTTCGGGGGAAGTGATCTCGCAGTTCAAAGCGTCTACCCAACCTGAATATTAGTGGAGACAAGATTCCCCACAGATAGAAGTCAGCCAGGTAACCAGAGACCGTTCGTTTGAATGAGATTTGTACGTTGTCTTGGCGTGCACCGAGGTAAGTGCTGAGCGCGAAAGAAACTCCCAACAAAGTCCAGACCAGAATGAAAAAGACCCAACGTAACCACCGGCGGTGTCTAGTTAAAAAGCCACTTTTATTGTCTTGAGTCACAGCTGCCAGTCCGTCATAAGAGTTCTAATGGTGAACGGAAAGATATGACAACTCTGTCTTCACTGCAAAAAGGAGGACATGTGGATTGTGAGAAACGGCCTTCTCCTTGGAGTGCGGCGGCCTGGCGCCGCTTTGTTAATG
>PSRF01000281.1 GCA_003175865.1 Blastocatellia bacterium | reverse complement strand
GTAGGGACAGTTCCTTACATGTCTCCAGAACAAGCTCGTGGTCAAGAAGTTGATTCGCGAAGTGATATCTGGAGCCTGGGTGTCGTGCTCTATCAGATGATTGTCGGGCGTACTCCGTTTGAGGATAAATCAAACACCGATACTCTTGCCGCTATTCTCACTAAAGAGCCGCCGCCTTTAGAGCGTTCTCCTTTAGAAGTCCCGCCGGAGTTGCAACGCATTGTCTCGAAGATGCTGCGCAAAGAGAAGGATCAACGATACCAGTCAGCGAAAGATGTGCTAATCGATCTACAAGACCAGCAAAAAAATTTGCGCGCAGTTTCACGGCCTAATTCGATCGAGATTGGTTCTGGAACCGATGTCAAAACTGTCACCCACTCAAAGGCCTTTCTCGCAAAAGGAAAGTTTATATTTGGTGCTCTTGTTCTGTTGTTGCTTGCGGCAAGCGTTTTTGTAGTCTGGAGAGTCTCAAATAGAACTCAGCAGGTAATCGACAACCCAAGATTGCAAGGAATCGTTCAACTCACTAGCTGGCCTGGGTTAGACATTCATCCTTCGCTTTCACCAGATGCGAACGCAATTGCCTACAGTTCTGATCATAACGGCAACTTTGAAATCTATGTGAAACCACTGACTCCGGGTGGTCGTGAAATTCAAATCACAAACGATGGCCAATCAAACTTTCAGCCTGTTTGGTCGCCGGATGGTCAATGGCTGGCCTACTACTCGAAAAATCAAGGAGGCATATGGATTGTTCCATCATCGGGTGGCAAAGCTAAACAAGTTTCACAATTCGGCGCGCACCCGGCCTGGTCGCCTGACGGATCGGAACTCGCATTTCAGTCGGATCCGATAACAGACCTGGGCGCACAAGCATCTCCTTCACAACCACCTTCGCTGATTTGGATAGTTGCCAAAAACGGGACCGCACCGCCGAAGCAAATTACACAATTGGGCCATCCCGCCGGTGGACACGGGGCACCTGCCTGGTCTCGAGATGGAAAGCACCTTGCTATTTGCGTTTCGGACTATGGCGCAACCTCGATCTGGATCATCGAACGCGATGGTCGTGAGCCGAAACAAGCTATCAAGTACGGATTCGATCCAGCCTATGGTCCAGACGGAAAGAGTCTCTACTACACGACACTATCTGGAATCTGGAAAACGCAAATCTCCGAAGACACCGGCGCGCCCATCGGTGAACCAACTCAACTAAGTAGCAGCTCATCAGAACGGATTAGAGGTTTCGCGATATCCGCCGACGGCAAGAAGATTGTTTACTCAGCATTATTAACAAACAGCAATATTTGGTACGTACCAATTTCACCGGCAACCAGCATTGCAACGGGAAACCCGATCGCTCTTACTCATGACACAACATTCCGCAATTCCCTCCCTGTCTTCTCACCTGATGGAAAGCGAATAGCCTTCAATACGCAAAAGGCAAATCCCGGAAGCAGTGAAGGGGATGTTTGGCTAATGGATCATGATGGCCAGAGAGTTACCCAGATTACGACTGAAGGCGGCGGAATGCCGGGTTGGTTTCCGGGGGCCGATCGATTGGCGTTCTTGACGTCTCGCGACTCGAAGAAACTCTGGATCGCGAACCTCATGACTGGTCAAGATAGCACGTCAACCTTGGACTTCGGAGAAGATATCAATTACGCGCGTTTGTCTCCGGACGGAAAGCAAGTTCTTTTTAATTCCAAGAGAAGCGGTACCACTAATGTTTGGAAAGTTTCGATCGAAGGTGGGAATCCAAAGCAATTAACGTTTGATAATGAGATGGAAGGCTTTGCATGTTGGTCGCCGGATGGAAAGATGATTGGCGTACAAATAAAGCGTGGTGGAGATACAAACATCGGAATCATGCCGAGCGATGGTGGACCAGTGACGCAGTTGACCTTCGATAAAGGTCAAAGCTGGCTCTCAAGTTTTTCACCAGATGGAGACAAGCTAGTGTTTGCTGGTTTCCGCGAAGGAGTCTGGAACATCTGCTGGGTATCGCGCTCAACCAGGGAGCAAAAGAGAATTACCAACTACACGCGATTAAATTCATTCGTTCGTTATCCCAACTGGTCACCCTTAGGGAATCAGATCGCTTATGAGTATGCTGAAACCACCGGAAACATTTGGGTGGCGGACATCAAGTAAAGTTGATACTTAAATCGGCCACAGCTGGTGTACCTTGTGCCTACAATGCGAGCACGAGTCCTCTTAACGTCACTGCCTATTTTCTTCCTCGTGTTAACAGCATATGCATTGGTTGGATCCGCACAGGTATCAACACCCTGCGATCTCACTCTCGTAAGAGCTTGCGTGCACCTCCGCGACGATAGTCAGTTATTGCCGACTACACCCGCACCCACAAGGCGTTTGCCGGTCCTCTTTGTCCACGGTCATAACTTCAACAGTGATCAGGATACTGATTTCAATTACCAGAAAAACTGGCAAGACGCGACACGCGTCTCCTTCAAGCCGACGCTGGAACTGTCAGGCAACGCCGGTCTCGACATAGAGGACTACTACATTCGCTTTCAAGATCAATCGCGGTCGATCAGCGAAGATGCCACGGACATCAGCGATGCAATAGATCTAATTCTGCACCGTCACGATCCCAATTACGCTTATCCATATGTCAGTGGACAAACTACCAATGTGAAGGTGGTCATAATTGCGTACAGCAAAGGAACTCTCAGCAGTCGTTTGTATTTGAAAAGTCTGCAAACAAACCTCACGGGAATGCCACCTCCTCGCCCAGGATTCAATCCCATATCTGAGTTCATCGCGCTCGCGCCGCCCAATCACGGCATCGCAACTGCGTTTGGCACAACTTGCGCGGCTCAACAGATGATGAACGGTCGATCCGCACTGACGTGTCGGCAGTTTGGACAGTTCGGTACACCAAGTCCGGCCTCTTGCGGTTCCTTTCCGTCCGGTGGACTTGATTTCATCACTAACCTCAACACGCCGGACGAGGCACCAGGCAGCAGACCTGCGACAAATAATTCCGGCGTTGCCACGCCTCCGACTCAAGGGATTCTTTATGTGACGATCTTTGCTGACGCTTCAAATCCGGACTTCGTCGGCGGTATGAATCCGCCGAATCCCAACACGTGTTTGAGTCGGCCGATGGCGGCGAACCAGAGTGCTAATGCTCTCAACATTCCAGTTGCGATTGCTGGAGCCGGAGAGACGGAGGTGCATGGCAATACTCCGCACACGCCACTCGTGATCTGCAAAGCACTCTTTGCTGCAGTACATCACCGATCTCCTGCGACTGAAAACTGTTCGCTTGCTGCCAACGCGACCGACGCGCCAATAGTGCCACCGCCAGCGAGAGCAACTGCAGTGCTCTCGCTTGATTTCTCTGGAAGCATGTCGGTGCCGGCGTGCCCGTCTTGTGCGACGCGTGCTGTCCTTTTGAAGGATGCGGTCGAACTGTTTGTGCAACTCTGGTCCGCCGTAAGCGTGCCCAGCGACCGGATTGGCGTCAATTATTTTCGGACCAATATCGACGACACATTTAATGTCGGAGGTGATAGCACTCCCCTTCTCCTAAATGCTGGTGATGACGTCATAACGAGTGTTAGCAGCCAGACGCCGAGCAACAACACAGCCATGGGTGGCGGAATAAAGCGTGCTATTCAAACGTTGAATGGACTAAGCGACACGCCGATTCGCCGCGTAGTTCTCTTTACCGATGGTATGCAGAATGTGAATCCGATGGTTGGACACCAGGGAAACCAACTGGTCATTTCAGACGAAGCTGGCCGACCAAACTCGAATGTACCCGGGTCGCCAGCGCTTGTGCTTGACACATCAGGAGGTATCTCGATCGATACGATCGGAATTGGAGTGGGTGAAGATTTTGTTGGACTTCTCCAGGAGATTGCGAGCGCGACCGGCGGCCGTACCTGGCCCACTGCTGACCCGGCATTCGACCTGCGCCGCTTTTTTGTGGAGGAACTAATCAACGCTCTAAAAGGCTTCAGCCCGCAACTTGTCGCTTATCGTCACGGCACGCTAACACCCAGGGGCAGTAATGAGTCCTTCTCCATTGAAAACGGCGCGAAGAAACTCGTGCTAAAAGTGAGCTGCAGGCACGGGAACACAGTTGATTTTTCCGTCGATCGCAATGGAGTTGACGTTACTTCTGCTGGACGTTTCATTAACGGCGCATTTTATAAAATTTTCGTCATCGATTTTGGCGCGAGAACCCAAATCAACTCACGTGGTACCTGGCGAGTGAACATCAAAGGCAAAGCTTCGACTGAATATGAAGCAGCAGCGATCGTTGACAGCGAGACTGTTAGATATGACGCCTTCTTTGACCAACAGCGACCTCGAGTGGGCAACCCGCTCGAGTTAGTCGTCCGTTTGGCGTCAGGTGTCAAGTCTGTTTCTCGTAATGCACGTGTGACCGTTACGCTTTCGCATCCCGGGATTTCGTTGGATCGTGTTCTTAACGATATTAAGCGTGAAGAACTGCGTAGCTTTGAGTCCAACTTGTCGATCAAAGAGCAGAAGCAATTGGCACTTAGTCAAAATGCGAAAAGGTGGAACCAATTAAAGACAAGATCGGAACAGTTGATAGTGAGGGCAAATGACAAGGGTGAATTCCGCGCGAGAATACAGCCACGCATACCTGGCATTTATACGGCTGTAGTCACGCTTGATGGCCTTGACGATCGCATTGGTCGCTTCAGTCGAACGGTCACAGCTATCACTGTAGTCCGATCGGCCAGATAGCTAAGCGCGAAAGTAGTAAATCACCAAAGAATTGAAATTTTATTGCCCTGCGTTCCAATTTTTTCTTACAATCTCGCCCAAGTCCGGTTGGTACATTCAGCACCCTTCTGTAAGCGCATCTTTAGTGTAAGAGGCACGATTAGGTCCTTTACGCCGGCTCTCAAAAAATCTGTAAAAGTTTCGTAAAGTGTTGTCCCGAGAACAACCAGATGTCCGATAAGCTTTAGCTTGTCGTCACCTTTAGGCGCACGAACCGATCAGTCGAAAATGTCACGTAGGTCGAATTAGCTAAACATGACGACAAGCTAAAGCTTATCGGACAGCAACACCTAAGCCCAAATACCCTATTAAAGTGAGTTCAACCTT
Organism: Blastocatellia bacterium; assembly: GCA_003175865.1. GTDB lineage: Bacteria > Acidobacteriota > Blastocatellia > Pyrinomonadales > Pyrinomonadaceae > PSRF01. Next base: position 600 of record PSRF01000281.1, on the reverse strand, counting down.
TTCCCCCAACTCGATACTCGCTCATTACACCATTGTCTCCAAGATCGGCGCAGGAGGAATGGGCGAGGTCTATAAAGCACGCGACGAGAGATTAAATCGCGACGTAGCCATCAAAGTTCTACCTGCCGCATTTGAGCGAGACGAAGAACGGCTCAAGCGTTTCAAGCGCGAAGCGCAGGTGCTCGCTTCGCTGAATCATCCAAACATTGCCGCGATCTATGGTCTCGAAGAATCCAACGGTGCCATCGCGCTGATCATGGAATTCGTCAACGGTCTAACACTCAACGATCGAATTGCCTCTGGTCCAATTCCTCTCGACGAAGCGTTGGTTATTGCCAAACAGATTGCAGAGGCACTGGAAGCTGCGCACGAACGCGGCATCATTCATCGAGATCTGAAACCTGCAAACGTGAAGGTCACTTCCGAAGGTAGCGTAAAGGTATTGGACTTTGGTCTTGCAAAAATATTTGAAACCGAAGCCGAAGGCATTGATCTGTCACACTCACCCACGCTAATCAAAGGCACACAAGTTGGGGTGATTCTTGGTACAGCAGCCTACATGAGTCCGGAACAAGCCAAAGGCAAACTCGTGGACAAAAG